>JBEARN010000009.1:0-33934 GCA_041163165.1 Pseudomonadota bacterium | reverse complement strand
CCAATGATGCTTTAGCGGGTTATATCGGTGTAGATGGTCTCTATACTTCTATGTGGATGCAATTTGCGGGGAATGATGTAGGTTCTTCTTATAAAGTAGCTGCTTCTACTGATATTAACGGTGTAAGCACATCTGTAGCCTATGCTGATTTTGATGAAGCTGGTAAAGAGTTTGACCTTATCCTAGGATATAGCTATACAGATGCGATCTCTTTTGATGCTATCTTCACTAATACAAACTATGCTGAAGATGAAGAAGATGATAAAGCATTTGAATTCATCGCAACTTACAAATTCTAATACAAACACTCTCCTTGAATACACCGCACTCTCTTCGGAGGGTGCATTTTTACTGCATATTTTTCATTTATTGAACATTGTACCATCATATATACATCGCAAGAAAGCCGAACATTTTTAAACATTTGAAAGATAATTCGAAGGATGAAAGTGTCTGAAAGATTCAACAATGAGAAGTGTTGTTTGTCTAAATATAAAAGGAGGTAGGTACACATCCTCCAGACACTTATCAAGATTGTACCATAAGATATGAATAAAATATATACTTTTATTGGTTAAAATTTAACCATATTTATTGGTAGTCTCTTTTGGATGTTTTGGCGATCCTAAAGAGTATCGTTTGTTCATAAATGAGAGGATAGTTATACATACACGTTAATACACCACTCTCTTCAGCGACCAATTTATCGCGTACGGTGCCATCCAAAGGATCAAAGATAAATCCTAAAACTTGATCTGTTTGGACCTTGTCTCCAGGGTTGACAGAACTTTTAAAGATACCCGCGTGTTTTGCTTTGATGACAAAGATATCATTTCTGTCGACCACTTCACTTTGATACCCACCATAAGGTGTATTTTGAATCGCCTTTACGGAAGATAAAAATCGGATAATACCATCAAGGGCATTTTGTACGTCCTCTTTCAAAATCTTATTTTGATTTCCCAAAACGATCGAGTACGCTTTTGTTTCCCACACTTCCAAATTGTATTGTAACGAGCCACTATCGACTGGATTGTATCTTTTGAGATGGACAAAAGGTAAGCCGAATTTCTTTGCTCCTTCGACATCTTCAAGTCCAGACTCTATGAGCTTCACATAAGGGATACATGTCGCTTTGTCTTTTCTGTCTTCTATGATGATCCCATACGTCATATCTTTAAGATGCTCAAAAAGACGATGGGCGATCCTTTGGGTGGTTTCACCTTTTTCGTACCCAGGAAACATCGCGTTGATGTCTACATTATCCAAAGGCCAATAACGGTGTCCCATATTTAACCCAAAATGGTTGACTGCAGGGATGATGAGTATCTCACTTTGGACAAAATCAGGATTATGTTGCAGACTTATTTCAAGATATCGCACCAACTGTGAAGCAGCAAAAACACCTGCGACCTCCTCACCATTGAGCCCAGAGATAATAGCGATCCTATCGCCTCCTGGTTTGCCAAAACGAAATCCATACACATTAAGATCATCCCTTGAAGGGGAAGCGAAGGAAAAAAGTAATTCTTTTTTCATGATTTGTCTCCAAAAATTCTTGCTAGAAGCGATCCCTCATAGACGATAGGGTATTCACGTAACGTAAACAACAATCCATCTGTAGGAGAATAAACATATTCGACAACCTCCCCGGTTAAAGGATCTACGATACGCCCCAAAAGATCTCCTTTTTTTACTTCTGCTTCATGCTCAAGATTGGTAACAAAAATCCCCGCCCCTTCGGCATTGATAAAAAAGACTTCACCATGTTCTGAAATAATCGGTTCTTTTTGCTGACACTCTTCATGTTCTAGAAAACCTTCTGAAGCCAAAAGGTTAATAATCCCTTGAACCAGAGGCAAACAATACGCCTGAGTCAGTCTCATCCCTACCCCCATCTCGACCACTAGGGTTTTTGTCCCTCGTGTGTTAAGCGCATGGGCAAATGTCGCTTCAAGCACTGTCACTGCATCATGAATCCAAATAAAATCAATACCCATTTTTTTAGCCAATGGGACAAGAGAAGGTGCATACGCTTCACTCATCCGAATTTGGGGAATCTCTTTTAAAAACATATTGCTTGAGTGGATATCGATCGCAATATCACTGCCGCTAATCTCTTCTACTATTGCATCTGCTATTTGGGCAGGGAGAAAGTCTTTTTTACTCCCAGGAAACGTTCTATTGAGATCGACATTGAAAAAAGGGATGCCCCTAGTGATACTGTCTATACCCAGAGAATTTAGCGCCGGATAAATATCGATAATCCCTTTGACTTTATGGCTATTTTCATTCAACCACGCATTTAATAAAAAACAGACATATTGCCCCTCAAGCTCATCACCATGCGTCCCACTCACGATGGAAATTCTCTTAAGATGATCGGATCCATTTTGAGGCATATGTCTATTTTTTTGTATTCGAAACGTTTCATTAACTGGAAGTTGTATCGAGAAAGTATTGATGATCATTGATCCACCTTTATAATCGCTTTAATATCCATTTGCTGTGTAGCATTTCCTACAAATATTCCTTGATTGACAAAGACATCTGAGGCATCTCTTCCGTGCGCGATTTTAATGTAGGGCTCATACCCTATCAGTACATTGTGTGTTGGATCTGCGCCATGCCAATACTCCCCATCAAAATACTCGATCCACGCATGACTTTCACCCTCTCCAAGGACAAAGCCAATGATATACCTTGCTGGTATCTTATAATATCTCAGCATTGCGATCATCAGATGTGCAAAATCTTGACACACACCTTTGCGTTGTTGAAGTAAAATATCGATACCGGAGTTTACATCCGTGCAATTTTTTTGATAGGTGAAATTTTCATAAATCCATTGTGTAATAGACTTTACTTTTTCTGCTAGTGTAGCTGCATCAAAAGAGATCGACTTCATCATGTCCAAAAAAATCAAACTTGTTTGCGTTAAAGGTGTTTCAAAAAGAAAAACAGAAGCATGATAGTCGTCTGGAATTTCATAGTATCTATCCGTAAACTCGATGCTAGCATGAGAATAAATCTCAAAATGCTTATGGGGATTTTTAAGCTCACCAAAACTAATCATATTTCCAAATCCATCTTGTGTATGAAAAAGTGTTTCATCCGTATGAAACTTTTTAATCAGATAAAATGGAGTTGCTCTAGGGGTGATCCTTAGTGAAAATCGATGCTCTTTCACCACCTCATCAAAATGCAGAGCAAAATGGTAATCCAGTTTAACTCTCATAATGAATTATCTGTCCTATACTTTGATTGACATTCTGGATTAATTTTTCGACATTTGAATGGTTCACTGTGATAGGCTTAAACTCAGGATAGAGTATTTTCCCCAGTTGATTTAGGCTCTTAAAATCAAAAAGAACCATCGAAATATCTTCAAATAACCTCAACTTCATATCGATCGTTTCTACGATACGACCATACTCCATAAGTTGATGCACTTTATCGTTAAAAGGTTTCAGTGCGATAATCCCCCAAAAACTATACATCTCATTTAAAATATTGACCAAAAACTTAACGCTAGGTTTTGCTTCTGTTTTTAGTCTAACATAGGGTAAATTGAGTGAAGAGAATAAATCATCATCTATAATATCTCTTAACTCCACCGCATTGTCTCGCGCCGCTTCAAGATTGGAAAAAAGACTCCCTTGTCCCATATCTTTGCCGATCATTTGAAAAAATTCACTTGCATTTTGATACTCGACGGCATAACCAACCTTTTCAAACAGTATTTCTCCCTCGGCATGACGCCCATCAACGATCAAATCAAATGCTTTAATCGATTCTTTAGTTAAGATGCTAAACCGTTGCAGATACCTACCAATCCAGTAAAGACCATCCGCATTGCGTATACTTAAATGTTTCATTTTCTTCTCCTTTTACAAGACCCAAGTGTCTTTAAAACCGCCACCCTGTGAAGAGTTGACCAAATAATTATCTTTTTCTAGAGCATATCGCGTTAATCCGCCTGGCCACACATCTACCTCTTCTCCATGGACTACATAGCAACGAAGATCTGATTTTCTAGGCTCAATGCGACCATCCATCAGACATTCGATATCATAAAATTCGATGAGCTCTTGGGCGATAAAACGTCTAGGTTCTTCTTTGATAATACGCTTGAGATCTTCTTTTTGCGTTTGTGTCAGCTTATATCCAAATAAGACACCATATCCACCCGCTTCAGCGACATCTTTAATGACCAATTTATCCATATTTTCAAACACATATTTTCTATCTTCTTCAAAATACGGCAAATACGTCGGGGCATTGTCTATCAAAGGCTCTTCTTTGAGATAATAACGGATCATTTGCGGGACAAAATAGTAGATTCCCTTGTCATCTGCGATACCATTCCCAATCGCATTGATAATAGCCACATTCCCGCTACGATACACATTGGCTAATCCTGGGACACCGATCAGGCTTTCATTATTAAACTCCAATGGATCTAAAAACTCATCATCAAGCCGTCGATATATGGCTCCCACTTTTACCTTTTTCCCATTATATTCTTTCAGATAAAGCTTGTCTCCGATCACTTCTAGATCATCGCTCACTGCAAGGGTTGCTTTCGTTTGATTGGCAAGATACGCATGCTCATAAAATGCCGAATTGTATTTACCAGGCGTCAGCAATACATTGATCCCTCCCGTCGATACATAATTCATCATTTCGATGATTTTTTCAGGATAATACCGAATTTTTCGCACATTCATCGCTTCAAATATCTCTGGATACACTTGCCTAAATGCCTGGCGTATAGAGAGCGGATAACTCACGCCACTAGGAACCCTAAGATTGTCTTCAAGAATTGTCCATTTATTATTGACAGAATTTTGAACCAGATCGATTCCGCAGATATGGGTTCGTATATCTTTAGGGGATTTAACACCGTAAAATGAAGGATTATACGCCTTACTTGAAAAGATAAAATCTGCTGGGATCATACCATCTTTGACGATTTTTTGATCCCCGTAAATATCATTTAAAAATAGATTTAAAGCGGTTACACGCTGCTTCAACCCTTTTTCAAGCTGTTCAAACTCTTTATGGGGGATAATCCTAGGAATCACATCAAAAGGAAAAGGGCGTTCCAAAAATTGCCCATCTTTATAAAGATTAAAATTGATGGCAAATTTGTTCATAAACTGTTGAAGTTCTTTGGTTCGATTTGTATCTAATGTATTAAAAACATTCAGAAATTCTTGAAGTTCACTATTCTCTTTTAACATTTATTTTTCCTACTTACAAACTTAATATTTCAGATTATAGCTATTAAATAATCCGTTGGTTGATTAAAAAATAGACATTTATATAAATACCGTCACCTATAACGCTTTTTTGGTTATAATCTTGATTATTTATTTTTAGGATCGTTATGGGTACGCTTGTTGCACTTTTAGTTTTATCGGTATTGATTTTTTTTCATGAATTGGGTCACTTTACGGCTGCACGTTTTTTTGGTGTGCAGGTGGATGTTTTTAGTATAGGATTTGGGAAAACACTTTGGGCAAAAACGATAGGCAAAACACAGTGGCGTCTTTCTGCGATTCCACTAGGTGGATATGTCAAGATGAAGGGTCAAAACGATCTTGATCCTACTGCAATCTCCTTAGATAATGATTCTTACAATGTGAAAAAACCGTGGGAACGCATCATTATTTTACTGGCAGGGCCATTTGCAAATTTTTTACTTGCGTTCGTGCTCTATGTCTCCATCGCAGGCATCGGTGTACCGAAGCTGCTTCCTTATGTAGGGGAAGTGGCACCTCACACGCCTGCATTTGAAGCAGGATTGATGAAAGAAGATAAAATCCTGCAAGTAAACGGCAAAGAGATCCGATTTTGGGAAATGATCGGTGAAACGATCAATGGTACGAAAGAAAATATCACGCTGCTGATCGAACGTGAAAACCGATCTATGACCCTACAACTCATACCTAAAATTATCGAAGACAAAAATATTTTTGGAGAGGCGGTGAAGAGACGCATCATCGGAATCTCTCCGTTGGGAAAACAAGAAACTGTTCGTTTTGGGTGGATGGAGAGTCTGCACTATGGATGGAGTGAAACGAAAAATGCCTCGATGCTTATCGTCCAGAGTGTAGAAAAACTCATTACCGGTGTCGTAGGTGTGGATAAACTCGGCGGTGTACTCTCTATCGTAGATGTGACGGCAGAAGCAAGCAGTGTCGGAATCGTAGCACTCTTCTTTTTCGCTGCACTCATCTCGGTCAACCTCGGTGTGCTCAACCTTCTTCCAATCCCTGCGCTGGATGGCGGGCATATCATGTTCAATCTTTACGAATGGATCACAGGCAAAACAACCAGTGAAAAAGTAATGATGTATCTCACTATGATGGGATGGGGAATACTCCTCTCGCTCATGATGCTCGGATTATACAACGATATCAATAGATTATGGGGAGGGAATTAACATGGCAATATTAAACAAAGAGCAGCTGCGAAAAAATCTCGATGAAGTGATCTGGAAGATTGAACAGGCGCGTATTTCAGTCAGTGAACACCATATCGTCAAGCTGGTAACTGTCGCAAAATATACAGAGATAGAAAATATCGCTACACTCTACGAGCTCGGACAAAGAGCTTTTGGGGAAAATCAAGTGCAACAACTCAAAGAGCGTATCACCACGCTAGATGCACTTCCTTTAGAGTGGCACATGATAGGAACACTCCAAAAAAATAAGATCAATCATCTCATCGATTTGAATCCTTCCTTGTTTCATGCGTTAGATAGCATCGATCTTGCGCATGAACTCAACAAAAAACTTGTGGCAAAAGGTCAAACCATGTCTGCCCTTTTACAGATCAATGCAGCCAAAGAAGAGAGTAAATCTGGTGTCGCAAGTGAAGAGGCTTTTGATATCTATCAGCAGATTAAAGAAACATGTCCGCAGATCACACTCAAAGGGGTGATGACTATCGGTGCCCACAGCGAAGATCAACAAAAGATCCAAAAAAGTTTTGAAACTACCCACGCTATTTATGAAAAACTTCAAACAGAAGGGGCAACGATCTGTTCTATGGGGATGAGCGGAGATTATGAACTCGCGATTGCTTGCGGTTCAAATCTCGTTAGAGTTGGCTCAGCGCTCTTTCAATAAGCTTCAGGCTACTTCTTCGGCACAATGCTTACAAATGCCATAGAGGTTAATCTGTTGTTTGTTGAGGATAAAATGCTCTTGTGTTGCAAGGGTATTGAAAAGTGTGTTGACCTTGCCCTGATTTGGGCTGTCCTCCACCTCTCCACATTGTGTACAAACAAGATGGATATGCTCTTCTTTCAGAAGTTCATATTTTGACTTTTGTCCACTGATGGGCACTTCGATCAATACCCCATTCTCTACCATCAAAATAATGTTTTTATACACTGTTGCTAGAGAGAGTGAGGGGTGCAGTTTGATCACGTCTGCATAAATCTCATCGATAGAGATGTGTCCATGCTGCTCAACCGTTTTAAGTATAGTGATACGCTGAAATGTTGCCTTCAATCCATTGACTTGAAGAAACTGTGCATAATCTATCATCGTTTTCCTTTGAATGCATCTATCAAACTATGTTGATACTCTAATAGATACATTCCCATACAAAGATGGGAATTGTATCGCTTAAAGATTACTTTCGTGTTTTGCAAGATATTGAGCTACACCTTCTGTCGAAGCTTTCATACCTTCATCACCTTTTTGCCATCCTGCTGGGCACACTTCACCGTACTCATTTGTAAAGAGCATGGTATCTACCATTCTGATCATCTCGTCGATGTTTCTACCAAGCGGAAGGTCATTGATCACTGCATGTCTTATCGTACCGTCTGCATCGATAAGGAATGAACCTCTTAAGGCTACAGCTTCATTAAGAAGTACATCATAATCTCTGGCGATTTGCTTTGTAATATCTGCTACCAATGGCATATCCACTCTACCGATACCACCTTCATTTACCGGTGTTTCTCTCCATGCAAAATGAGAAAATTGGCTATCGACAGATACACCGATCACGTTAATTCCTCTTTCTCTAAACTCTTTTGCTCTATGAGAAAATGCGATGATTTCAGATGGACAAACAAACGTAAAATCAAGTGGATAGAAAAAAAGTACTGCACCTTTTTTACCTAAGTTGTTCATCAAATTAAAATCTTCTACGATCTGACCATCTGCAAGTACAGCTGTTGCTGTAAAGTCCGGAGCTTTTTTTGTTACTAACATGTTATTTCCTTAAAGATAATTTTTATTAACAACTAGATAGTATCATGCTAACTTTAAATTGATATTAATTTGACGGTAATAGCCCAAATTTTTTGATAAAAGCTTGATCGATATGTATCACCCCTATCTCCTGAAGTCTATCAAGTACCTCTTTGGTGCAGAGTGTATCTCCTGGCCACTCGCGTTTATAGCCGTCCACTTTCCCTTTTTGGGTTGCATCGATGGCGATAAAAGGCTTCAGACTCACATCTCGACCTGCATCGATGTTATTCACCACGCGCCAAATGAGCATATAAGGATTTTTAAGATCATTATTTTCCCTATCCACAATAACCAATATTTTGATATGCGACTGAAGCACTTTGAGTGATTTGATCAACTTTTGCTGAGACGCTTTTTTATCGACAGCCACAACACAGATAGGGTTTTTTGTCTTGGTCATATACTGCTTGAGTCCTACTACTTCTTTGGAGATCTCTTGCATTTTGGCAAGCAATTTTTTATCAGACAGTGGTTTGGAAATCCCTTTTTTTACCTCATCACCTGTCGCATCGATACCCAATTTTCCACCCACAAACTGTTGCGTAGAAGCATGATCAAGATGATCGATAATCCCTTTGGAGATAAGTATCTTCTCACCATCTATTCTATTGAGTATATGAGTTACTAACGCTTCATGCGCTTCAAGATCGGGTGCATCTTCTCCCACAAAAATCGCATGCTTCACGAAACTCATCTGTCCCACCCCCCAAAACGCATGCATAAACTGCTGGGCATGTCCCTCATACTTTTGCCAAGATCAAGTTATGAAATACCCCATTTTCAGGCATGCTGTAATCGATCAGATCCGGAGCCATCGGTTTGAGCATTGGTAAGAAAATACGCTCCGTTGCCCACCCCATATATTTATCTTCCAGTGGCGGTTTTCCTACCACAGTCGCTTGAAAGACGGGATTTTTTTTCGTATGATCCCCGAAAGGTCCCTCGATCTCCATCGTTTCAGGATCGACAAACCCCTCTATGACGATATCGACATCATGGGGAATGTAAATATCATTAGAGATAGACTTCACCAGTTTCGCATTTTTATTGCGCGCAAATCCATAAAGTAACATCTCAAACATCCCATGCGGCATCGGTGCTTGACCGCACCAGATATAGAGCGGGTCTCCACCTATGGCTACAGACACAGGCATTTTTTTTCCTGCTTTTTGATACTGATCAAAAAAGTGAGAAGCATCTTTATGGATCTGCCAGTGCATTCCGAGCCGATGTTTGTCATATTGTTGCAGTCTGTACATCCCGAGATTTTGCATTTGCCCGTCTAAACTTTTGGTATAAACTTGTCCCATCGTGATAAATGGTCCACCATCCCCTTCCCATGTTTTCAAAATCGGTAATCGATCTAAATCGACTTTCCCTTTCGGGATGATCACTTCTTGACAAGCTCCCTTCCCTCTCAAACGTTTTGGAAAAACATTTTTAAGCGCAAAAAGTTTTGGCAACATGGCGAGTTTTTCTTTCAAATTTTGAGGCGGTTTAAACTTTACAAGCCCATCGATTCCGTGTGCGATTTCATCGGGATGCCTACCAAAGATTTTCTCTGTCAACGCTTTGGAAGCGAACATATTCATCAATACTGGCATATCATACGTGATCCCTTTGGCTTTATTGACAGGGTGGGTAAACAAAAGCGGACGAGAGTCCTCTTTTTTCACTTCGATGTAAGCCACATGGGGAATTTCAAGTTCTACATCAAGGGGTTCATCTATAATTTTAAGATCACCATTGTTTTGAAACCATTCTACAATATCTCGCATGACAGCCCTTTTTTTAAAATATTATAGCGATAAAGTGGTTTACACTAGATGATTATGCTATCATAATAAAAAGTAATGAGGGAGGAGGAAAAGATGATGCAAAAAACGGTAAGGTATTTTATTGTTACTTTTATTTTGATCCTCTCTGCTCTTTTTTATCTTTTTTACATTCCTCTAGGCAACCAGCAACTTTACACTGCAATCAGCTATCTTGCGAGCAAAAAAACCGACTTAAATATCCATGTAAATAACCTCAATATCCGAAGGTATCCTTACTTTTCTGCCCAAATGGTGTTAGAAGATCGATACCATCTTACCATCAGAGGTATCATAGAAAATGACCATCTAAATCTGAAATACACACTCCAAAGCGATACCATCCAAAATGGCGAGTATGCGATCGATGATCATGTCAACATTACAGGAGATGTCACCGGATTGGTAAGCAATGCAAAAATCACAGGCAAAGGCGATGCGCTCCAAGGAAACGTAAACTATACTGTTTTTAAAACCGCTGCACAGCTGGAAAACATCGATGCAAATCTAACCGATATCAACACCTCAAAACTTTTTGCCCTCTTAGGGCAAACCCCATTTGCCTCCGGAAAAGGTGATGCGCAAATTTTCTTTGATCACATTGCTGCTGGGTCGAAAAAAGGTCACATAGACTACGCCATGCATCAGAATAACTTTCATGGCTTGATAGGAGATCTTGACGCTAAAATAGTTGTCGAAAATGAACACTATACTTTCACCGGAGACATGGTCTCGCCAGATGCAACTTTACACCTGACCAAAGGGAAGTTTGATGAAACGACACAAAAACTTCACTCTTTTTACACACTTGATCTAAAAGAACTCAACACCCTTCACCCAAATTACCATGGGGCTTTGAATGCATTTGGTGAGATCAGTTATGATAAAAAGCTTAGCGTCACAGGGCTTTCCAAAAGTTTGGGAGGATTGGTTGAGCTGCGATATGGGGAAGACAAAATAGCAATAGATCTTAGCGATGTTCCTATGGAACGCATCGCACAAAAACTCTCTATGGCTTCTACACCAGATACCAATTTAAGTGGTCAAATCGTTTATCTTCTTTCTCAAAAAGAAGCAAAAGCCTCTTTAAATCTAGGGAATTTAAAACTGCCACCTTTACCTCTCATTAAAACACTTTCAGAAAAATCAGATATCAACCTTACCGAAGAGATATTTGACCAAAGCAAGCTCGATCTTACCTACCATGATAATCTCCTTGAGGGGATGATCCATATCGGGAATGATACCCATCATATCCATTTCAACAACACCAAAATCAATCTGCCGAAAATGACCCTTGATACGATGCTGGATTTTAAAGTCAATGGGTACACCATCGCGGGACAGACCCATTTGGCTAAACTTGAAAGTCAAAAGCCCAAAGAAGAAACTGATGATGTTTATGTCAAATTTAATGGCGCTTTAAACACCTATTATCGAATCACACTCAACGGACTTTTGAATGACAAATGGGCAAATATGGATTACACTTTAGAAGCAGAGCGTTTTCCAAGTCATATCTGCACCATCGAAGACAATGTAATACTTTCAGGACACATCAATGGTCCGTTCACACGACTTCACATCATGGGGGAAGGAGAACTGCTCAATGGGTTGGTAACATTTTCTGCCACCAAAGTGGACAATGGTCTGGAAAACCTCTCTGTAGAAATGCAAAAAATCCACTCACTCAAACTCTCAACACTCTTGGGGCAAAATACTTTCCCTATGGGAAGGGCTGATATTTCAGCACATTTCAAACATTTAGGACAAGAGAATAAAGAGGGGCAACTCATCTATACTTTACCTAAAAGTACACTTGACAACCTACCCTTCACGCTTCAAACCCAAATCGATGTCAAAGACAATCAACAACACTTTTTTGCCAATGTTACCCTTGACAATGCTGAACTCAACATCACCAAAGGGTATCGTGACACCGATGCAAATCTTACGAGTGCCTTTTTTGTCCTCAATGTCAAAGAGCTTGCCACCATGCAAACACTACTTGGTTATGGGTATCGTGGTCCTCTTTATGTCATGGGAGAAGCAACCTATCAAAATGGTTTTCAAGCCAAAGGGCTCTCTAAAACATTTGGAGGGATGAGTGATTTTGTGCTCGAAAACAACCAGTTAAACATCCATTTAAGTGACGTATCTTTCGAGCGCTTCATGCATCTTTTCCCTGTACCAAAATTACTCGATGCCGTTGCGAGAGGAGATATTGTTTATGATTTTACAAAAAAACAAATGACAGTCAACACCGTACTTGAAAAGGCAAAATTTCTCCCAAGCGACCTTGTAAGTAGCTTGTACAACAAAGCCAATGTCAATCTCCTCGTAGAAGAGTTTAACGACAGCACTTTAGTGGCACGCTATGAAAATGATATCCTCACGGGCGACCTGCAACTTTCCAATGAAAAAAGCCATTTTTCTCTTACCAATACAGTGATGCAACCTTCACAAAATCGTATCAGTGGGAACTTTGATATCAAAATGCAAGAAGAAGAATTTTCCGGGAAACTTTTCGGGGCATTGAACAATCCCGAAATTGATCTCAATATGCAAAAATTGATCAAACATAAAATGGATGAACAAATGGATTCCATGGTAGGAAAGAGCAACCGAGAGATGATGGAAAGCATGCCTATGGGAGATACTGCCAAAGATGCCGTATCGGGAGCAGCTGGGGCATTTATGAAAATGTTCTTTTAAAATACTAGGTGATGAGAATGAAAAACCATACTCAGGTTAAGGATACAATGCGTCGATTTTTAAAATATGTGCTCTCTTTGTTGGTCTTGTTCGCATTGGTATTGTACTATCTCACCTCTACCGATGCAGGGCGTCACTATAGTTACCACGCATTAGAACGGATCATCAACAAAAAATCCCGCATCCCTGTTAAGATCGAAGAGATCACTTTACGCAATTTTCCACAAATTTCGATCAAATTTACGTTAAAAAACAGATACCATGCATCGATACAAGGTACCGTATCTCGTGATATGCTCAACCTTGCATACACTATCCAAAGCGAATGCATCGAGAGTCATTTGTGTCTGATTAACGATGAAGTTGACATCCAAGGGGAGATCAAAGGACCGCGTAAAAATTTCACGATTACAGGTGCAGGAAAAGCCTTGGAAGGAAAAGTCGAATATCGTGCGGTTAAGATCAAACAAGGGGTTGAAAACCTTCATCTCTCTACGCGTGGAATCAATGCGCTAAAACTATTTACCCTTTTTGAACTGGATCCTTACTTTAAAGGAAAAGCAGATATTGAAGCCGATTTTTCTATCTTAAAAAAAGATCAAAGAAAAGGAGTGCTAACGTATGATGTAGAAGATCAAAATTTTTACGGTCTGCCCGTCAAAGTACATACTCAATACAAGATGAAAGAGAAACAAATCGATTTTCTTGGTACACTGACTGCCCCATCGTTCAAACTTGACATTACCAAAGGGCATTACAATGAAGAGACGAAAAAAGCGTATGCATTTTATATCTTAGATGCGCAAGACTTACTCAAATTAGAGCCTGTATTAAAAGGAACATACAAAGGTCCTTTTTATGCGATGGGTGAAATCAATTATGCCCATAAAGAATTGACTATTGAAGGTCTTACGAAATCTTACGGAGGATTGCTAGAGTATCTTTATAAACCAAAAAAAGATCTTATCACACTTGATTTTAACGATGTTTCTCTCATCAAAATTCTTGATATATTTGACGCTCCGCCTATGGTGAAAGCTCGCATACTCGGAAAACTCACTTATCAGTTTGATAAAGATTTACTCACCTTAAATACCAAGCTCAACGGTGCAAAAATCGTCCAACAAGATCTTATCGATGTGGTCTATGAAAAAGTCGATGTCAATCTAGCATTAGAAACGTTTGACAAGAGTTTTCTCAACCTTACCTATGAGAAAAATATACTTTTAGGTGATCTTAAATTGGAAAATGACCGAGGACACCTGTTTTTAACCAACACTCAGATCAACACCAAAGAGAAAAATATCGATGCTTTTTTTGATTTTAAAGTGCAAGGGCAAGAGTTTTCGGGAGAAGTATACGGCTCACTCAATAACACAAAAGTTAATTTAGATATTCAAAGATTGATCCGATTTCAGATGGAAAAACAACTCGATCGTATCATCGGTGGCAGCAGCGCTATCAAAATGATGCGAAAAATGCCGATGGAAGATGTCGCCGAAGATATGGCGACAGGGACCGCAGCTTCATTTATCAAGGCGTTTTTCTAAAGCCTATTAAAACGGTATTGTATCTTCAAAGGCATCGCCCACGCCAGAGATAGAATCTCCGATAACCTCAGGCGATACCACATTGACCACGGCACCAGTCGCCTTGAAGGGGACTGCAACCAAGCTTCCGACACCGCACCCTGTCAACAACACCAGACCCATGATAGCTAAAATACTTTTTTTCATCTGCTACATCCTCTCTGGCATTTCATCTTTAAATGCGATTGACTCTGCTTTTTCAAGTATATTTAATGCCCCTTCAGCGATCATCTTCTCCGCCAATTGTTCACCCAAAGTATCACAAGCATTGATGGCAGCTGTCAGTGATGCATGCATGATATGCGTTCCATCTGGATAGCCCAGCATTGCTTTTATACTGATAGTATCGCCAGAAATCGTTGCATTTACCGCAACAGGAGCTGAACATCCTGCACCGATTTTGGAAACAAAATCACGCTCCAGTTTCGTACAAAGAAAGCTCATTTCATCATTTAAAGTCATCGCTATTTCACGCACTTTAGCATTATCGCTTACGATCTCGATCCCTAATGCTGCTTGCCCCATAGGGGGGATAAAAAAATCTAGCTTTTCTACATAAGGGATATCTTTTAGCAAATCAAGTCTATGAAGACCGATATACGCGAGGATGATGGCATCATATTGCCCCTCTTTGAGTTTCCTGAGTCTTGTGTTTACATTGCCTCGAAGCTCTTTTACCTTGAGGTCTGGACGTTGTTCCAAAAGCTGCATACGTCTACGTAAACTTGTTGTCCCTACTACGGCTCCTTGAGGGAGATCATCTAAACTTTTATAGGTATGCGACAGTAGCACATCACTTTGGTCTTGACGCTCCGTAATGGCGCAAAGCTCTAGCCCATCAGGGATATAGGTCGGAACATCTTTTAACGAATGGACTGCCAAATCAGCATTACCTGCGAGCATCTCATCTTCAAGCTCTTTCGTAAAATGCCCCTTACCGCCAATCAATGCCAAAGGTTTATCTAAGATCTTGTCGCCTTGAGAAGTGATCTCATTGAGTGCCACCGTTATTTCAGGAAACGATTTTTCTATCCTCTCTTTGATATGATATGCTTGCCAAAGAGCAAGTGCACTTGCCCTTGTTGCTATCGTTAATTTCTCCATTACCTACCTTTTGTCTCTCTTTATTTGATGAGCTTTTTATATCCATCACGCATTTTGTCCCACTCACCATCGATATAAACTGTAGGGGTTCCAGACACCATCATTTTTGCGGCGGCATCTTCATCTGCTTGCATCACCGCTTTGACTTTCGGGTCATTGACCTTTGTTTCGCTAGCTATATATCCTGTGTGTGATTTGATAGCGGCTAAAATCTTTTTGATATCTGTTTCTTGGGGATCTATCTTCAGTGAATAAATTTTCTCAACCACATCTGACTTTCCCTCTTCTTGCGCTACATGCATCACGCGTGTCAACACATCCGAAACAGGATGGATACGAAGCAACGGCAGGTGATAATAATAGACTGCTATTTTCTCAGGATTTTCTTTTGCGGCTTGGAAAATACCTGGTACCACTTCTTGACAAAATGGACATTGTGGATCAGAAAACACCAAAACTTTATGTGTGGCATTTTTATTTCCTACCAAAAGATGCGCATCATCATAGTAGCTTGAAGGGACTGTAGGTTTGATCTCATCTCTAAAGTCATTTCCTGTTTTCATGTCTACCAAATGCCCTGTGATCAAACCGTCTTTGACAAACATCATTTCAGGCACATGCAACATTTTTTTCTGAAACTCTAAATCCATCGTGGTTAACAATATCGTCCAGCCTGGTAATTTCTCATTGGTTTTGGACTCTAAAACCGTTACCCCTTTTACTGTTACTTCAGGGTTTTTGACAATCGTACGTTTCACATATTTGACCAATAATTTATTATCTATTTTCGTATTTGCATTAAGAGCGACGCTCATGAGAACTATACTCATCGATAATTTCAACATCAATGACATCTTCATCTCCTTTTTTATTAAAATGTTTACTGCCTGTTGGTGTAATTTTAGCATGTAATTGTAAATACCCAGCGTAACTCAATGCCACGACTCCCAAAACATCACTAAAAACCCCAGGGATGATGAGTAAAATTGCGCCGATAAAATACGACATGCTCGCATTTTGGAATCCTTGGAGATCAATCTTCCCCAATCCCACAGACTGCATCGTACTGATCATCGCAAAAGGAGACCTTTTGAGCAAAGCTACGCCAAGCATGAAACTTCCTACGATCCACATCACCGACCAAAAGAATCCAATCTTTTCCCCTGTCTTTAAAGACAAATAAAGTTCGATCAATGCAAAAGGGACAATGAGAAAGACCATTCTAAAACTTCTCCGAAAGTAACGCAACGATCTTATCTGCAGCGATCTCTTCTTTATCCATCGTTGCTCTTGTGATAAACTCTACTTTACCCTCTTCGAGATTTTTACCGATCACCACAGCATACGGCACCCCCATCAGTTCATAATCCTTGATCTTCGCGCCAAATCTATCTTTTCTGTCATCGAGCAACACTTCAACGCCTTTGGCTTGCATCGCTTCATAAAGTTTCTCTCCTAAAGCAACCTGTTCGTCATCCTTGATATTTGAGATAATAATCTGCAAATGAAACGGTGCTGACGCTTTCGTCCAGATACACCCGTTTTCATCATGATTTTGCTCGATGATCGCTGCAAGCAAACGACTGACTCCGATCCCATACGTTCCCATCACCATCGGTTGAGATTTCCCGTTTTCATCAAGAAAATTCGCTTGCAGCGGCTCAGAATAACGGGTGCCTAGTTGGAAAATATGACCCACTTCTATCCCTTTCGTATAAGAGAGTGTACCGCCGCAACCACTGCAAATATCACCCTCTTTTACAGCAACTAAATCAGCATACACTTCATCTTCTCGACAACATACATCGACACCTACAAGATGGGTATGCTCTTTATTGGCACCACAGACCATCTCTGATTCATCTTTGAGTTCATGATCAATTCTATAGATAATGTCTTCTGGCAAATCTACAATTCCAATACTACCAGGGAATAGACCTGCATTACGCAATTCATTCTCATCCACATCTTGAAGTTCGAGTGCATCTATGCTATTGCACGCTTTCGTCTCTTCAAGCTCTTCATTCCCTCTTATGAAAAATAAAACTATTTTTTCTTCTTCTTTAAAAATAGCTTTTTTTGCCACTGATTTAATGGTTTGCGTTGTTTCAATATCAAAAAATCGGCTCACTTCATCTATGGTAAATGCATCTGGTGTTGCTTTTGCTCCGCTTCCTAACTCTTTTTTATGATTATATGCTTTTTTTACTCTCGTTGCCGCTTCAATGTTAGCACCGTAATCGCAGCTGTCACACACTACAATGGTATCTTCTCCACTGTCCGCAATCACATGAAACTCTTTACTTCCTGTCCCGCCAATGGCACCGCTATCTGCATCCACTACCCTAAAATCAAGTCCAAGTCTCGTAAAGATCTTTTTGTAGGTCTCCTCCATCAATGCAAACTCTCTTTGCATATCTTCGGTATCTTTGTGAAAGGAATACCCATCTTTCATCAAAAACTCACGCCCTCGCATCAATCCAAAACGTGGTCGAATCTCATCACGGAACTTGAGGTTAATTTGATAAAGATTCAACGGAAGTTGCTTGTAACTCTTTACGGTTTGTCGAACAAGATTCACCATCATCTCTTCATGGGTCGGACCCAACACAAAATCGTTCTCTTTTCGATCTTTAAAGCGAAGTAATTCTTTGCCGTATTTTTCCATACGCCCGCTCTCTTCCCAAAGTGATGCTGGCGTCACAAACGAGAGACTTACTTCTTGGCAGCCTGCTTGGTCTAACTCCTCTTTGACGATAGCGTGCACCTTATCCAACACACGCTTTCCTAATGGTAAAAAATTATAAAGTCCACTTCCCCCTACCGATTGGATAAACCCGCCGCGCATTAAAAAAATGTGACTTGGCAATGTCGCATCATTTGGGGTTTCTTTCGTTGTAGGGATTAATACATTTGAAAATCTCACGCTTCATATCCTTTTGAATGATAATCGTTTTTATATTGTTTCATATCGATATTATCGGTATCTATGTTAAACATCTTTTTCACTGTTTCAAGACAGTTTGCATTTTTCTTTTCACTCGAAGAGTGTCTTAAATTTTGCGTGGGCTGGTGCAAAAAGCGTTTAAACATCTGCTCTGCCATTTTACGCATATTGGCTTCTGCCTCTTGCGGCACAAACCCTTTTTTGACTGCCCTTGCAAGTTCTTTCTCGATCGCATCGGAAACATCTTTCCTCATTTGTTTGATCACAGGCTCGACAGAAAGGACTCTCAACCAAGAGTAAAACTCCTCTTTATACTTCTCTACGATCTCCGCTGCTCTTACCGCCTGTTCTTCTCTAAGGGCATGGTTGTCTTCAGAGATCGAACGAAGATCATCGATCCGAAAAATCTGCAATTTATCCAAAACGATATCTTCAATATCCCGTGGGATCGCCATATCAAACCACAATCTTGGAAGCGTTTCGTTTTCTATAAGATCTTTCGTAATGATAGGTTCTCTTGACGAAGTGGCGGCAAACACAAGACGATAACGGTTAAGATACTTTGGCAACTTCTCCATCGTAGCCGCTTTGACATTTTCTCCCAAACTCTCTGCTGCCGCTTTTACCTTCTCATAATCTCTTCCTATCAGAACCACATCGCATCCCGCTCTCAATAAATGCTTTGCTGCCAAAACACCCATCTCGCCTGCTCCGACAACCAAACCGGTCATTCCAGACATGTTATCCCCTAAAAGTTTATGCGCTTGTGCAACGGCAACCGAGGAGATAGAGATAGGATTTTGAGAGATATTCGTCACGTTACGTACTTCTGCTGCGCACTTGACAGCATAAGAGAGAAGACGATTAAGCTTGCGACCTGCAGTACCGTTGCGGTGAGAAAGGGCAAATGCATCTTTGACCTGTCCCGTAATTTGGGACTCTCCTATCACCAAAGAATCCAAAGAAGAAACGACAGAAAATATATGCTGCACTGCTTCTTCATCGTCATATCTTATCCCTTTGGATTTGACTTCATAAAAATCCAAAGTGCTTTTTTGGCTCATCAATCCTAGCACGGTATGATAACTTGCGAAGTTATCACGCGTCGCCAAAACGATCTCGACACGATTGCATGTCGAAATAATAAACGCTTCATGAATAAAATCAAATTCAACCAATTGGTTAAGAATGGTTGTCATCTCTTCATCATTCGTAAAGGCCAATTTCTCTCTCATAGCCTGATCACAATTTTTATGAGAAAAACTCATAATTTGATAATACATTAAAATTCCCTTTCTATCATTTGCATCGCAATAGAGGAGAGTCTCTCTTCCCCTCGTCCTTTCATCAATGCGATTGCTTCCAGAACCAAGACTTTTGCCTCTTCATAACTCTTTTTGATCACTTGATGCTCTTGCATCTTCGTCTTGATCCAAGTCACTTCTTTCGATGAAAGCTTTTTCGCATGGAGTGATCTTAACATCTCTTTTTCTCCATCTTTCAATTGCTCGTAAAGATAGATGTAAGGGAGTGTCGTTTTCCCTTCCTCAAAATCATGCAAAGCAGGTTTCCCAAGCGTTGCGCTGTCTGAGGTGACATCTAGGATATCATCGATCATCTGAAAAGCGATACCGAGATTCTTACCGTATGTCATATATGCCTCTTTGGATTTCCCTGCCAAAATCGCTGCAGCCCCTGCGCTCGCTTCCATCAATGAAGCAGTTTTTTGATAGATCATTTCCAAATAAGCTCTCTTGTCGATATGAAATGCGGTCGAAAGAGAAACATCTTTTAATTCTCCAAGGCTAAGCTGAACCACCGCATTAGAGATCACTTTTGCCACTTCAGGATCAATAGCATTAAGTTCGTAAAAACCTTTAGAATAAAGGATATCACCGAACATGATCGCTGTTTTATTTCCATAAAGTGCATTGAGAGAGGGGTACGAACGTCTTGTATAGGCATCATCGATCACATCATCATGCAACAAACTTGCCGCATGGATCATCTCTACCACTGCCGCAGTCTTCACCGCTTGAAGCCCATGACCGGCGATATGCAAAATAAGCTTTGCTCTCAACCTTTTCCCATGAGGCAATTTGTGATAGAGTTGAGCGATCTTCGGATCATGAAGATCAGCTAGAAACTGTTCTATCTTCCTCTCTACTGCGTCTAACACCCTTGCACCTTACTCACACTGCGTGACGATAGCGCCTACCAGATCGATAAAAATCGATGCTGTTCGCCCATCCATATCTTCATCTACCATCGTTGCATTTATCTGCATTTTATGCTCTTCCGCTAACCCACGATCTTCAAGCATTTTCTCTGCCACGGCAAGCCGTCTAAATACTTTTTCTAGCTCATGCTCTACGATATTTTGATTCGCTGTTTTTGCGATTTCAAAATAACTTGACTGCGGTGAACGCCCCCAAAAATCTATACCAAAATCATCATCATCAAACATATCACTCAACGTTATATCCTTCTTTTGTAAAGTGGATTATTATAACCAAAGTAATGTTAATCTTTATTCAGCCTTCTTTTGGACACTATAGATGACCGCATAAACCAAAGGGACATAGTAGAGATTCAACACAGTAGCCCAGGCGACGCCAAATCCTAAAGAGATTGCCATAGGTTGCAAAATCAACGCTTGACCTGAAGCAAAAAAGATCAAGGAAGAAAGACCCAAAACTGTCGTCACAGAGGTAAGCAAAATAGGACGCAACCTCATCGTTGCTTTCTGCACTATCTCTTCATAACTACGACTTTCTTTAATAAAATCAAGCATAATTAGCGCATCATTCACCACCACTCCCGCAAGCCCGATCACCCCCATCACACCTGGCATCGTAAGATGAACCCCCATCAGTTTGCTTCCGAGCAGTGCGCCAAACAAAGAGAGGGGAATCACCGTTAAAATAATCAAAGGCAACACCAAAGAGTTAAACATCCAAACCAAGGTAATAAAGATAAGGAAAATTGCGATCAAAAGGGCTTGGCTCATCTCTTTTTTAAGTTTAGCATTTTCTTTCTCTTCACCTTTGATGATGATCTTCACACCCTCTTTTTCAAGCTTCTCCAAAAGCGGTTTTAATGCTGCCATAACCTCAACAGGGGTAATGATCTTCTTCTCTACCCTTGCAAAAATAGAACGTACTTTTTCTCCATCTTCTTTAAAGATCTTAACAAAACTTTTTTGGTAGATAAAATCACACACATCTCCAAGTCTTACTACTTTTGTTCCGTCAGGCGTGGTAAGTTTAAAATCAGCGATCACACTGCTGTCTTCCTTGTAAATATCTTCTATTTTCACCCGCACCAATCCTCTGGTGTTGAACATCTTTGCATACTCTGCTTTTAAAAATGCCCCTTTGAGCACAGAAACGATGTACCCTTCACTCAATCCTAACTGTTGACCATACTCATTGACACGAAGTTTTAACTCTTTTTCTCCTTCATTCGCGTTGTTCCCGATATCTTCAACCCCTTTAATACTCTCAAGCTTTGCTTCGATTTCTTCCATTGCAGCCATCATCGTTTTTCGCTGTGGATGTTCCATCCCGATCTCTATGTCGTTACTGACGATCCCTGCTTGTTGTACATATACATTAAATTCTTCATAAAGCTTTTGTCCATGAACCTCTTGGGTTTTAAATTTCTCTGCGATACGGGTTTGGATCTCTTGGGCAATATCTTGCGAAAGCCTTTTTCGGATCATATCGGTGTCATCGTATTCTAAAGAGAAAACCGGATTGATATAGCGGTCAAAAAAGTTTTCAGGTGCTTTTTCGTGCAAATTAATAAATATCTGGAAAAGGTTCTCTCCCAATTCAAAACTTTGATCTTTGTTAAACTTAAATCCGATCACCGACGTGACAGAATCCATCTCTTTTTCATCCAAAAGTGCCAACAACGCTTTTTCAACCTGCGTCACATACACTTCAGTATCCGCCAATTTATTGTTGATATTCACTTTTCCATTTAAGTAAACTTGTTGTGCATCAAACTCAGGGAAAAGCTGGAATTTGGTGATAGCAGCCATACCAAGCGTCCCTAAAATGATCGATACCACAATCAAAAGCAATGACTTTTTTTTTCGCATCAACAGCCAGTTGAGCACCTTTTGATAAGCTCCATTCCAGCTTTTCCAAATCCCCTCATTTTCATCATGTGTCTTTTTGAAATGCCCCATAGAAAAAAACTCTTTCGCATGAAGTGGCAAAAAATAAAACGCTTCAAACAGTGAAGAGAGGAGCAACACCGAGATCATCACCGGCAACACCTTCATAAACATTCCCATTTTTCCACTCATGATCAAAAGAGGCAAAAAAGCAAACACCGTTGTCAACGTAGCGGTCAAGACCGCAGGAAACATCTCCACTGCACCGTCTATGGCAGCTTCTCGCGGCGTTTTTCCCATCTCCATGTGTCTATAAATATTTTCTGCCACCACGATCGCTTCATCTACCAACATACCCAGAGCGATAAGGGCACCAAGCAATGTAAGCATATTTAAACTGTATCCGATCATTTCCATAAAAATAAGTGTGATGAAAAAACTTGCCGGTATCCCGATGGCAACCACCCATGCGATACGCGCATTCACCGACAAAAAGAGTGCCATAAACACTAAAATCAAACCAAATAAAATGTTTGATGAAACAAGATTGAGACGATTTTTGACCCAGATAGACGTATCGGTGTATGCTTGAAACTGAATCTCTTTATACTTCTGATTGAAGGTTTTCAATATTTGACGTATCTCTTTACTGAGTGCAATGGCATTGCCCTGTTTACTTTTATTGATATTTAAAGAGATGTTTTGCTTCCCGTTATAGTGCGAAATTTGTGTCGGCTCTCCCAACCCGTAATCGACCTGCGCAATATCTCCCAATCGAAAACTTTTACCGCCTACATGCAACAATGTATCTCGCAGCCCTTGGGCACTCTTTTCTCCATTGATCGTAGAGATATAAAGGTGATCTCCCTGCCCATCCAATGTTCCTGCGGGGAAAATACTCGAAAGAGTAGAGATCGCTTTATACACTGCCGTTTTGTCCAAATCGTACGCATCAAGTTTTTTTTGATCTAAACGTATCAACACCTCTTCATCGGTATCACCGCGTATCTCGATACTACTCAAATCGTGTAGCAATGTTAACTTACCTTTGAGCGCATCGGCAGCATCGATGAGCTTTTTCTTTTCCACCTCTCCGGAGATAGCTACAAGCAACAAAGGATACTCATGCACCACGATACGTGCGATAGGTTCATCCATATCTGCGGGGAGATCACGTCTAGTTTTGGCGACGATATCTTTCACATCCGAAAGAACCAACTGTGTATCGGTTCCCGCTTTAATGTCCGCCTGGATCGTAAAACTGCCATTTTGAATCGTCGTATAAAGGGTATCGATCTGGGCAAGACTTTTTAATTCATCTTCGATATTGGTCACGACCATCTTATCGAGAACGTCGGCACTCGTCCCTGCATATCCCCCCTGCACTGAAATCATATCAAGCGTAGAAGCAGGGAAAATCTCTTTGGCGATATTTTGATAAGCAAAAACAGAAAGCACCAACATAAAAACCATCAAAATATGGTTGATAATCGGTCTATCTACAGCAAAACGGATAAAAGAGCGTATCATGCCATCCACCTATTCTTGTATCGAAAAAATCGTATCGGTCACTCTGTTTTTAAACTTTAATGCTTCGACATTTTGCTCGAGCATTTTTCTCTCAGCTTGCAACACAGAAACTTCGCTCTTTAATGTGTTCACAATTTTACTCTCATAATAAATTTGATTACTCAAATAAATTTTAATCGTTGTCAAGATCAGAATGATCGCCATAGAAACCACTATCACCATCACCATTCCAAAGGTGATGCCGTTTGGTTGACTTTTTTTTCTTTTTTTGGGTGTCATCATTGGCTCTCTTTACTGAATCTGAAACTTCTAAGCTTTGCCGATCTGCTTCGAGGATTGAGTTTCAATTCTTGCGAAGTCGCACTGACAGGCTTGGAAGACAAAGCTTTACCTAATGCATGCGTTTTACCGCAAGTGCAACGCATCGCATGAGGATCGCAGATGCACGCTTGTGCCCACTTTTTAAAACGGTTCTTGACCAATCGGTCTTCTAATGAATGAAAAGAGATCAGCGATACCACTTCTCCTTTAAAATGCTTTTGCTCCAAAGCATCAAGCAGCCCTTCGATCTCTCCCAATTCATTGTTGACTTCTATCCGAATCGCTTGAAACACCAAAGTCGCAGGGTGTATTTTACCGCCAGCGGGTATCACTTGTTTGACAAGCTCGCTAAGATGTTTAGCCGATGCAATAGACCCTTTGCTTCTCGCTTCCACGATGGCTAAAGCCACTTTTTTAAAAGGCTTCACTTCTCCATAATGGTTTAAAATATACTCCAATCTCTCTTGAGAATAATGGTTTACCACTTCAAATGCTGAAAGGGTAGCTGAAGCATCCATCCGCATATCAAGGGTTTCAGATTCAAACGAGAAACCCCTTTCCAACTTATCTAACTGCAAAGACGACACACCAAAGTCTGCCAATACTGCTACAATAGGCTCCTGCGTTAGCGTGGGGAACACTTTGGCAAATGTTCCTTTGTAAAGTTGGCTTCGCGTGTCATAAGGTGCCAAACGTTTTGCCGAAAATGCCAATGCCTCATCATCTCTGTCTATACCGATATGTTTCAATGTTTCATAGCGCTTTAATATCTCGGAACTATGTCCTGCATACCCCAAAGTGCAATCGACAAAATACCCCTCCCCCACATCTTTGAAACTCTCTAACACTGCTTCTAAAAGTACAGGGATATGAGGTATCTCCACAAACATCCTTTATCGCTAATTGTTTTGATGCTATAATAGCAAAATATTCATAATCAAAGGTTACTCTGATGGTTGACAAACATCTCATCGATGACATTAAACACGTTTCACTCTCCCTTTTTAACAAAAACTTTTTCGGAGTTTACCACGGTTCTATCTCTGCCAGGGTGAGTGCAAATGAATTTTTGATCAACTCCAAAGACACCATTTTGGATGAAGTGACAGAAGACTCACTTGTCCGGCTTGACTGCCATAAAAGAGACTACCGCTGGAATTTGGCAAACCCCGATGTCCATATCCACGAACATATTTACGAAACCATTCCGAACGCAAAATATATTTGCTACACGATGCCCCCCTATGCTACAGCCTATTCTTTAAAGCATGGTAAAGTGATTCCTCAAGATTATTTTGGTCAAAAAGTGTTAGGAGAAGTGATCGTTTACGATCCTAAAAACACTGATGATTGGCTCGAACGGGCACCGTACGAAATACCGAAATTTTTCCAACAACACGAAACGCATCTTTTGCTCATTAAAGGATTTGGACTTATTTCTTATGACAGGGATATTACAGAAATGGCAAAAAAAATCTCTATCTTGGAGAACTCTTGCAGACTCTTGGCACTCTCGGCAAATCTTTAACGCTTTAGCAGTGTCAACACTGCTGTAAAGTTTATTTTTGTTATACTCGCAAAAATATCATCCATTTATTGGAATACCATAAACCATGAATCAAATACAAAAAAGATTAGGCATTATCAATAATGCGATTTCTATCACCGATGCTGAAACCATACAATTGCAACTTTTAAAACTGCTCAAATTTAGAAAAACCGATACAGCAGTAGAAGAGATTATTGACACATTGACGTCTGAAAATTTTGTCAAAGCGCAAAGGTTAATCCAAAACTATCTTCAAACCTCATCACACAATGCAACCCAAGAGAGACAAACACTGATAGACCAATTTGATCTATTTGATGCAGAGAGTGAAACATCTTCAGAGATCATCGATATCAACGATTTCTTTCTAAATCATTCTATGCCTAGAAATCAATCTGAAACAGAACCTGATCCTTTCTTTGAAATAGACCATGAAATGCCATCTGAAGAGCCTATCATAGATTTAGATACCTTTTTTGAAGCAAAAAAAATACCGCAAACTAAAGAAGAGGATAATGAGGATAACGACGATACCAAACCAACCCTCTCTGTCGATATCTATCCAAAAATTCCGCAGATTAGCAAAAAGCTCCTGTATATGAACCAACTCTATACACCTCTCGTCTATGATGAGGATGAAATCTATGAAACAGTCGAAGCGCTGCTAGACAAGATTGCCATGGAAGGATACACCGAAAGCGATATCGAAGATACATTGATCTATATCGAACAACTTACCCGTGCAAATCATCTCGCTGAAGCGGCCCAGCTCCTGCTTGCATGCGCCTCAACGGAATCAAAATTTGGACAATTTATGCTAGGAAGAGCGCTCTATCAAGGGGTGCTTTTTGAGAAGAATATGGATGCATCATTTGAACAGATTCACAATTTAGCCATGACCGGCTATCCGGAAGCATGGTGCGATTTAGGTCAATTTTATGAACATGGTATCGGGACAAAAAAGAGTTTGAAACAAGCAAAAAAATGCTACAAAGAGGCGCTCGATTTGGGGATTCAGAGAGCTGAGCCGCATTACCGTCGCTTGAAAAGAAAAATATTCCTTTTTTAAATAAGCTTCTTGATCCCTTCGTAGGCGACATTGATCATCTTATCGATTTCATCCTGAGAGATAATATAAGGGGGCATCAAATAGATTACATGACCCAAAGGACGGAGCAATACCCCTTTTGAAAGTGCATACTCATATACTTTCAACCCTACGCGATCTGTCGCTTGATACCCTTGCAGTTCAATCGCTGCGATCATCCCTTGCTGTCGCACCTCTTTGACATTTGGTAATTTTGAAAAAGGCTCAAGTTTTTCTTTGATATAGCTTGTTTTGTTTCGATTCTCTTCCAAAGTATTTTCTGACTTAAAAAGCTCCAATGTCGCAAGTGCTGCGGAACATGCCAACGGATTACCCGTATAACTGTGAGAATGCAAAAAAGCCTTGTGGTCGTTGTAATCACAATAAAATCCCTGATACACTTCATCTGTTGTCATCACCACAGAAAGGGGCAAATACCCGCCTGTCAACCCTTTGGAAAGTGTCATGAAATCTGGAGAAATCGCTCCATGATCACACGCAAACATCTCTCCCGTTCGTCCAAATCCGGTCATAATCTCATCTGCGATCAAATGAACATCATAACGCTGTGTCAACACTCGAGCACCTTCTAAATAGTCGGGATGATACATATGCATCCCCCCTGCCCCTTGAATCAATGGTTCTATGATAAAGGCTGCGATTTCTGTTGATCGTTCTTTTAAAACTGCTTCCAACATTTCCAATGCTTTCTTTGCCGCTTCAACGCTCTGATCTTCAGGTACAGGGACTTGCATATTCGATATCAACAAAGGTTCATACGTTTTTTTGTAAAGCCCTACATCGCCTACGCTCAAGGCACCAATAGTCTCTCCGTGATACGAATTTGTCAATGAAAGAAAAAATACTTTACACTTTCCTTGATTTAAATGGTAGTGGTAACTCATTTTAAGCGCTGCTTCGACAGCCGAAGAACCGTTGTCAACATAAAATACTTTTTGCAATGTGGAAGGGGTGATCTCGACGAGTTTATGGGCAAGTTCTATCGCAGGTTCATGTGTAAACCCTGCCAAAAGCACATGCTCAAGTTTGTCAAGCTGTGCTTTGATTTTTTGGTTGATATAAGGATTGGCATGACCAAAAAGATTGACCCACCAAGAGCTGATAGCATCGATATAACTATTGCCTTCAAAGTCGTACAGGTAGACCCCTTTCCCTGACTTGATAGGGATCAAAGGCAAGGTTTCATGGTCTTTCATTTGGGTACAGGGATGCCATATGACTTCTAGGTCCCGTTGCATCATTTTCCCATTTTGATCCGACATCATCTCTGTTCCTCTGAACTTTATCTTGGATAAGTATATTTTAGATAGAATATTGTACAAATTTTTAGATTGAGGGTAGATGAAGTTATGATTAGTTGGATGCAGAGACACAATAAATATCTTATTTGGACGATTTGGGTATCAAGTATTGCATTTATAGGTGCCGGTTTCGTAGGGTGGGGAAGTTATAATTTTGGTTCAAAAGCAGGCAATGTTGCCAAAGTCGGTTCGCTCGGGATAAGCCAGACAAAACTTAACAGGGTCTACAGTAATATTTATCAGCAATACAATGAAGCGCTGCAAGGGCAACTCGATGAGAAAAAAGCCCAAGAGATGGGACTCATCAAACAAGCATTCAGCCAATTAGAAGTGCAAGCAAAGATTCTCAATTTTGCTAAAGATACCGGGATTGTCGTTTCAGATCAAGAAGTAGCAACACAATTGCAACACATCTCTACCTTTCAAAAAGATGGCGTATTCAACAAAGAAATTTACGAAATGTATCTCAAGAGCCAAAGACTCAGAGCCAATGCTTTTGAAGAGACGCTCAAAGAGGACTTGCTTCTTAGAAAAACACTCTCTCTCTTAACGACAGACACACTCCCTCTTGAAGAAGAAGCGATCGGTGCCGCTATGAATGTGAGCGATAAACTCGCTTACAAAGTTTTAACCATACAAGACGTTGATTTTAAGATCGATCCAGCAGAAGTGAAGGCGTTTTGGGAGATGCAAAAAGACAACTTTTTAACACCAAAAACCTTTACACTCTCACTTTTATGGACCCAAACAGAGCAGACGCCAGTAACAGAAGAAGAGATCAAGGCGCACTACACAGCAAATAGTTTCAACTACACCGACGATGTAGGTAAAGCGCTCTCTTTTGAAGAAGCTAAAGTACTTGCTGAGAGAGATTTGAAGATCAAAAACACAAAAAAAGAGGCTCAAAAAGCCTACATCGGATTTAAAAAAGGGGAAATTCAAACAAGTGAAACACTCACTTTGGCAGTAGGTGATGAGACATTGACTCAAGGTGTATGGAAAGAGCTCGAAGGAATGTCTGTCGGTGATATCTTAAAACCGAAGGTGATTGGGGACAAATATGTCACGGTCAAGATAGATGCGATCGTTTTACCAAAAGTGAAAAGCTATGAAGAGGCGCAACCTCAAGTAGAATTGCTTTACGCAAATCAGGCAAAAAAAGAAGCCCTTTTAAAACTTGCTGAGTCAACACTTGAAAACTTTAACACTGATAGTGCTACGATCTCCGATTTTGTCAAATTAGAAGAAAATGTCAACCTAAATCCACTCAGTGAGCAAGAAAGTTTACAATTTTTACAAAAACTCTTTACATCACCAAAAGAAAAAGGTATTATAAGCGTAGCAAATAAGGTTGTGGTTTATACTGTCTTGGAACAAAAAATCTCAACGATGGATCAAAATCAAAGCAATTTTGTGAAAGATACCACAACCAAAATTAAGCGCGCTACATTTGAATCGAATCTTATTCAAATGTTGGATAAAAAATACCCTACAGAAGTCTACATGGGAGGACTTAAAAATTGAGCAATACAGTTTTAGCCATTGATATCGGTTCTACAAAAATTTGCGCTATCATTGCTGAAATTAAAGACGGCGAAGTCACTGTTCAAGGGCACGGCGTCTCTAAGTCTCAAGGGGTTAAAAAAGGTGCTATTACCAACATCGAACTTGCTTCAAAGTCTATCAGAAAAGCGATCAATGATGCCAAAAGGATCGCTGGCAGTAACATCGGTTCTGCCACCGTATCTATCTCCAATGCTTATGCAAAAAGTTTAAACTCTACGGGGGTTGTCAACATCCCGCACAAAGACATCTCGATCAAAGAGATCAACCGTGTCATGCAAACCGCACTTTACAATGCCAACGTACCCAATGAATATGATGTGATTCATGTATTGCCATACAACTTCAGGGTGGATGATCAAGACTTTATCGAAGACCCGTTCGGCATGAATGCAAGCCGCATGGAAGTCGATGTGAACATCATCATGACGCAAAAATCAAATCTTTCCAATCTTAAAAAAGCCGTTCGTTCCGCGGGGGTAGAAATCGATGGAATTGTTTTGAATGGGTATGCTTCTGCGATCGCTGTGATGGATGATGATGAAAAAGAACTTGGCGTAGCCGTGATCGACCTTGGGGGTCAAACGAGCAACCTTGTAGTCCATACGGGAAATTCGATCCGATACAACGATTTTCTAGGTGTGGGTTCAAACCACATTACCAACGACCTTTCCATGGCATTGCACACTCCGTTGCAAATCGCAGAAAATATCAAAATACGCCACGGCAATCTTGCAGAAAAGTCCAATACCATGGTAGAGCTTCCGATCATCGGTGATGAAGAGAGTCGCAACAGTGTCTCTTTGGAAGTGGTATATTCGGTTATTTTTTCTCGTGTGGAAGAGGCGTTGATGATTTTGGCGAAATCTTTGGAAAAATCTGCGCTTAAAGAGCAGATCGGTGCGGGGATCATTTTAACCGGTGGGATGACAAAACTCAAAGGGATTAGAGATTTGGCGCAAGCCATTTTTTCGGGTATGCCTGTACGGATAGGATATCCTAACCGCATCAATGGACTTTTCGAAGAGTTAAAAGATCCTGCTTTTTCAACCGTCATAGGATTGCTTCTTTACAAAGCGACTGGTCATACAGAGTATGAGATCGATTTCCAGCAAAAGCTATTACATTCGAAAGATGCTTTCCGTGACAATTTGAGCGACCTTAAAATAGGTCATACCGATGATATCAAAAAAGAAGAGGTGCAGCCGATCCACGCGATGGAAGAAGAGATGCAAGAGAGCGGTGGCAGTGTTATCTTTGACGAATTGCCTGAGCTAGGACATGAAAATAACAATCCACTTAAAAAACTTGCCAATTGGGCAAGGCAGCTTTTTTAAGTAAATACATTAAACAAAGGGGGAGAAAATGGAAGAGTTTGATATAGACATCGTAGAGACGAAATGGCAAACAAACGGGGCAAAAATCAAAGCGATCGGCGTTGGCGGCGGTGGCGGTAATATGATCAACCATATGATCAGTGAAGGTATCAATGGGATTGATCTTATCGTTGCCAATACGGATGCACAAGCACTGGAGAGTTCTTTGGCGCCTTACAAGATGCAACTTGGTGTCCATGCAACACGTGGTCTTGGTGCGGGTATGCTTCCGGAAAAAGGGAGAGAAGCGGCACTTGAGAGCTTCGAAGATATCAAAAAAATGCTTTCTGGGTCAGATATCGTTTTTATCTCCGCTGGTTTAGGTGGAGGTACGGGTACTGGTGCAGCACCGATCATCGCACAAGCTGCCAAAGAGGTGGGTGCGCTCACTGTTTCTATCGTCACGAGTCCTTTTAAATTTGAAGGGAAAAAAAGAACCAAACTTGCTAAAGATGGATTGGAAGAGCTTAAACGCGAAAGTGATTCTATCATCGTGGTCCCAAATGAAAAACTTCTCTCTATCGTGGAACAAAATCTTGGGATCAAAGAGAGTTTTAGGCTGGTTGATGATGTCCTTTCTCAAGCGGTGGGCGGTATCTCGAAAGTGATCCTTTCTCATGGAGAAAATGATATCAACCTTGACTTTGCAGACGTGAAAACAGTCATGAGCCACAGAGGTCTTGCCCTCATGGGTGCTGGCTACAGCACAGGTAGAAATGCGGCTTATGATGCGGCAAAAGCTGCCATAGAGTCTCCGTTGCTTGACAATATCTCTATCGATGGTGCGATGGGTGTGCTGGTGCACTTCGATATCCACCCTAACTATCCGATCATGGAGATCAGTGAAGCGATGGGCATCATCGAAGAAAGTGCGGATGAAGAGGCTTATGTGATCTTCGGTACGACGACGAATTCAAATATGGCTGTGGATGAAGTGAAGATTACGATCGTGGCGACTGGTTTTGATGAAAGAACAAATAATACGGTAGTCGAACCGACGGTGATCAAACAAGAGGGTCTTTTCGGTGACTATAAACCCATGAGAACGGTATCGAAAGTTGTCGGTGGGTATAACCACGACAATGAAGATATTTTGGATGTCCCAACTTTCTTAAGAAAGCAGATGGACTAACCGACCCCATCTCGATTCCCCTTTAAACACAGAAGATTTTCTCCCTCTTCTGTGTTTTCTTTTCATAGATAAATATAATATACTTTATGGCACTATTGAAATTTCGATATTTCTTCCCCTTTTTTGAGTTGAAACATCAGATTTAACTACCCGTTAAAACCGTCCTATATTTCTCTGCTTTCTTCATAAGCGCTTCATCGGTGATATGAAACGCATCATACACTACAAACGGCTCAGCAAGGACCATCTTTACATACAAAGCCGTAGACTCAAGCGGCTTGATAAGGTCTTTGATCGTTGCATGCACATGACCCTCTGTGGTATATGCTTCATCGGAAGCGCCTGTAGTTGTCACCACCCTAAACGTTTTTCCGGCCAGCTTGTGATCGCCAGCATACGCAAATCCTGGCGTCAAAACTTTATCTTCCCAATATTTTAACAATCCAGGAGAACCAAACCAATACAGCGGGAATTGAAATACGATATGTTGATGCTCCATCAACAAACACTGTTCTGCTTCGACATCAATCTCTTCTGGCGTCTTGTACGTCGCATAAAGATCATGCACAGTGATATTCGGCTCATCTTTCAGCGCACCTAGAAGCGCTTGATTGAGACGAGAGTGCGACATATCTGGATGCGCCAGCACAATCAATGTTTTTTCCATAGGTTACTCCTCTTTCAAATTATCGTTCGCATGCCACCGAAACGAACTTCACTTCTTCGCTGTCTAAACGTGCTGCAGTGAGTATACCTCCCCACACACATCCCGTATCCAGTGCCAATACACGTTCATCTTCATAAAACCCCAACGTTGACCAGTGCCCCATAATAATACGAAGATGAATCTCTTTACGGTCATCGCACTCAAACCAAGGCTTTAGCCCTTTTGCTCTTAACCCATCCGAAGGTGCGCCTTTTTGTTCAAAGTCAAGACGATGGTCATCATAGCAAAAACGCATTCTCGTAAATGCAGAGATCACATAACGATCCAAATCGATAGGTGCCGCATATCGGTCAAAACGGTTGCTTCCCTCTTTAAACATCTCTTTGAGCCAAGCAGCAGCATCAGGACTTTGAAGCTTCTCTTCGATGTCACTCGCATACTTTCTAGCCATCCCCAGATCGAACTCCGGAGAGATCCCTGCATGCGCCATGCAATATCCCAATTTATAATCGATATGTAAAAACTTTTGCCCCCGCAACCAATCTATGAGCTCTTGCGCACGAGGCGATTTTAAGATGGGTTCTATGGTGGGATTTGACTTTTTCAATCCATAATAAGCACCGATCAACGAAAGATCATGATTGCCCAGAACGATACGAACATGGTCTCGAATGCTGTAAAGATACTCCAAGGTCTCTAAAGACCCGCCTCCCCTGTTGACCAAATCCCCCGCAAACCAAAGGGTATCTTCTTGAGGATCAAATGCGATCTCCTCAAGCAACTTTCTCAAAGAGAGGTAACACCCCTGTA
>JBEARN010000008.1:0-25368 GCA_041163165.1 Pseudomonadota bacterium | reverse complement strand
AGCCTTGCTTGAGTATGGACTTGATTCTAGATGGTCTGTTAGCGGAAGTAATTTTACTTTTACACTGGGGAGTAAAACGTGCGTGTTTGAAGTGAGTGGGAATAAATTGATGATTACTCAAACATGCACGATCGATGGGTTGGATGACCTTTAGGTTTTCTAATATATTGGGTTTCTTTTGAGATATTATGAAGTGGTCCTTACGCGTTCTAGTGCGCCCGTTTTGACCTATGCGTTTGATGGTGAGATCACGCAAGGTTCTGTTGTCATACTCCCTTTAAAATCTACTACAAAAGAAGCCGTCGTTCAATCTGAAGTTGAAAAACCGGCTTTTGCTACAGAGCAGATCATTTGGGTTACCGATCGGTATTACACGCCGACACAGTTTCAAATCGCGAAGTTTATTTCCGAGTATTATTTTTCTTCTTTCTCAGAAGCGATTTCACTTTTTATCCCATATAAAACAGAACGTCATTCTGAACTTGATTCAGAATCTCATCGAGATTTTGTATTTGGTGAGTCTAAGGGGATCCTAAATCAAGTTCAGGATGACTTGCTAGTCGTTCGGAAACCCACTTTAACCCAGAAACAGCAAGAAGCATATGATGCTCTTATGGGGAAAGAAAGAGCCTTAATGTTTGGGGTGACGGGAGCAGGGAAAACTGAGATATTTATCTCTATGATGGCACAAATGTTACAAGAAAATAAAACCTCTATCTTTTTAATGCCTGAAATTTCGTTGACCCCACAAATGGAAAAACGCTTGCAGGTTTATTTTGGTGAACATGTAGCTATGTGGCATTCGAAGCTGAGTAAAAAGAAAAAAGAGTCGATTCTTGAAGGTATTGCATCGGGTGAGATACGGATCATCGCGGGTGCGCGTTCGGCACTTTTTGTGCCATTGCAAAATCTTGGGCTTATCATCGTGGATGAAGAACATGATGACAGCTATAAATCGATGACGCGACCACGCTACCATGCCAGAGATGTAGCATTGCTCATAGGGAAAAAAACAGAGGCGAAAGTGATACTCGCTTCTGCCACACCATCAGTAAGTTCATATCACAAATATGATGTAGTGAAACTAGACAAACCTTACGTCCAAAATGAAAAAAGGTATCGCTTCATAGCCGGCGATACGGTGAACCAGCCCATACTTCATGCCCTTCATAGGCACTATCAAGCACATAAACAATCACTCTTGTTTCTTCCTACCCGAGGAAATTTCAAATATCTTTACTGCGAAAACTGCGGGAAAACACATCTTTGTCCATACTGTTCTGTGGGTATGGCTTTGCACAGAGAACATAAGCATCTTAAGTGCCATTACTGTAATTTCACCGAATCGATCAAAGATACCTGTACGCACTGCGGACATACACCACTTAAAAGTGAACGAATGGGTACCGTAGAAGCCAAAGAGATTATCGCGCAAGCGATAGAAGGTATGGTCGTTGAGCAGTTTGACAAAGACAGCATTACCACAGTGAACAAACTCAAAGAAGCTTTGAAGCGTTTTGAACATAAAGAGAGTCATCTTCTTTTGGGAACGCAAATGTTGAGCAAAGGGCACGACTATGCCAACATCACTTTAAGTGTCATCATGGGCTTAGATCATATTTTGGGTTTGAGTGATTATAGGGCGAGAGAAAGAGCGATGTCACTTTTTTTTCAAATCGCAGGAAGAAGCGGTCGTGCAGAAGCAGCAGAAGTGCTCGTGCAAACAGGTAATCCAGAATTTTTTGAAAGTTATGTGAAAGATTATGAAGATTTTTTAAAGGATGAATTGGTGTTTTTAAAGACAGCAGAGTATCCCCCGTTTACTTCATTGGCACGTATTTTGATCGCCCATAAAGATGAAAAGAAGGCAAGTAAAATCACACTTGATACAGTGACCAAACTCAAAACGTTTTCAAACATAGAGATCGTAGGGCATGGCAAGGCACCAGTCGAACGCATCGCCAATAAATATCGGTTTCATATTTTGTTGCGCTCAGGCGAAAGAATCGCTTTATTGAAAGCATTGCACAGCGTAGATCTGAAAGAGATAGAGATCGATTTTGACCCAGTCGAATTCTCATAGAATTCGAAGTGAATATTGAATAATTAATAGTGAATAGTTTAAAATTTAGATAAAATAATCTCTATGAGTGTTTTATTTGAGAAAAGTTACAGTTTTGCTATTAGAATTGTTAAACTACATGCATATTTAAATAAAGAGAAAACAGAGTATACATTAAGCAAACAACTTTTAAGATCAGGTACTGCAATAGGTGCACTTATAGCAGAAGCACAATATGCTCAGTCTAAACCAGATTTTATTAATAAACTCTACATAGCATTAAAAGAGGCGAATGAGAGTAGATATTGGATAAGACTTTTATCTGATTGTGATTATTTGGTTGATAAAATGGCATTAAGTATGCATAATGATCTTGATGAACTTATTAAGATGTTAACGAGCAGTATCAATACAAGTAAAGAGAATCATCATGAAAAATAAAATAGAAACCACGTTTCTTTTCCATCATTATTCATTATTCACTATTCACTATTCACTGTTTTCCCAAAGGAAAAGTTTATGAAGCCAAGATATCAAACCAAAAAAATTTATGTTGGCAATGTCCCTATTGGTGGTGATGCACCTATTTCTGTACAGTCGATGACATACAGTGACACCCATAATGTCGCAGCCACTGTCGAGCAGATCAATCGCCTTCATTTTGCTGGAGCAGATATGGTGCGTGTTGCAGTGCCAGAGATGGAAGATGCTTTGGCCCTTAAAGCGATCAAAGAACAAATCTCTTTACCACTGATCGCTGATATTCATTTTAATTATAAACTTGCACTTGAAGCTGCAAAGTGGGTAGACTGCATTCGCTTCAACCCAGGAAATATAGGCGAAAAATCACGCATCAAAGAGATAGTCAAGGCATGCCAAGAGAGAAATCTTCCGATACGCATAGGGGTAAATGCCGGTTCACTTGAAAAAGAGTTTGAGAACAAATATGGAGCGACTGCCGAGGGGATGGTCGCTTCGGCAGAGTACAACATCAAATTTTTGGAAGATTTGGGATTTACAGATATCAAAGTGTCGCTTAAAGCGTCGGATGTCGATAGAACAGTCGAGGCCTACCGAATGTTGCGCCCTCGTAACGAATATCCTTTTCATTTAGGTGTTACAGAAGCAGGAACCGTCTTTCATGCGACGATAAAATCTTCGATTGGATTGGGGGCATTGTTGCTTGATGGTATCGGAGATACGATACGAGTGTCTATCACCGGAGAATTGGAAGAAGAGATCAAAGTCGGCAAAGCGATCCTTAAAGACAGCGGTCGGATAAAAGAAGGTTTGAACATTATTTCATGTCCGACTTGTGGGAGAATAGAAGCTGATTTGGTGAGTGCTGTGGCTGAAGTAGAAAGACGCACTGCACACATTAAAACTCCTATGGATGTCTCTGTGATGGGATGCGTGGTTAATGCTATCGGAGAAGCGAAACATGCCGATGTTGCCATCGCTTATGGCAAAGGTGTCGGCTTGATCATGCGAAGGGGTGAAGTAGTCGCCAAACTTCCTGAAAAAGATTTGGTAGAGCGGTTTGTCGAAGAAGTGGAAAATTTCGTAGCGGAGAGCAGTGATGGAAAACATGTATAATATCAATATCGAAAGGGCTGTCCTTTCGGCGATCATCTTTGATCCTGAGATTTACGAAGAGATCGCTGCCAAACTAAAGCCGCACGATTTTTATCTTCCTTTCCACCAGCATGTTTTTGCGGCTATGGAAGAGCTTAGCCTGGAAGAGAAGCCGCTTGACGATGAATTTTTACGTGTGAAATTAACTAGCATGGGGAAGTTTGATGAGGTCGCAATGCTTGATCTGCTTTCGGCCAATCCTATTACCAATACATCCGCCTATTTGCAAGAAATTAAAGCCAAATCAAGCAAAAGAGCTTTAGCCACACTTGCCACAGAGATCAAAAAAGTGACGATAGAAGATGATCTTCCTGTAGAGGAGGTGATGAATCTTGTAGAGAAGAAACTTTATGAGATCACGCAAAACTCTACATCAAATGACTTTAGAGAAGCCAAAGAGATCACTTTGGCGATGATGAGTGAGATTGAACGACTCAAAAGCCTTGGCAATTCCAAACTTATCGGTACCGATACCGGGTTTAAAAATCTTAACGACAAAACATCTGGATTCGGTAAAGGGGATTTGGTTATCATCGCTGCACGTCCTGCAATGGGGAAAACAGCATTGGTGCTCAATATGGCACTCAAGGCGATAGAGCGAAATGAAGGAGTCGCTTTTTTCTCTTTAGAGATGCCAGCAGAGCAGTTGATGCTCAGACTCCTTTCGATTAAAACGTCTATACCGCTTCAAGCACTTCGGGTAGGAGATCTTAAAGATGAGCAGTGGAGTGATCTGGCTGCTGCAACGCAAGATATTGCTACGAAAAAACTTTTTGTTGACGATGGTGGGTATGCTACTATCCATCATGTGAGAAGTAAATTACGTAAACTCAAAATGCAACATCCTGAAATCTCAGTAGCGATTATAGATTATTTGCAGTTGATGAGTGGCGATGGGGGGAGAGAAGGGAGACAACAAGAAGTTTCTGAAATCTCAAGAGGACTTAAGCAACTTGCGAGAGAATTGCAGATACCGATCATCGCACTTTCTCAGCTCAACCGTGGGGTAGAGAGCCGTGAAAACAAACGGCCGATGCTTTCTGACTTGCGTGAGTCGGGTGCCATCGAGCAGGATGCCGATATCATTCTTTTTGTCTATCGTGATGATGTGTATCGTGAGGCGTTGGAAAAAGAGAAAGAGATGAAAGCCAAAGCAGAAGGGAAGGAGTATAGTTCTGAATTCCGCAGAAAGCCTGAAGAGGCAGCAGAAGTGATCATCGGGAAACAGAGAAATGGTCCTACTGGAACCGTAGATTTGGTATTTCAAAAGAATTTCACCCGTTTTGTCGATGCGCATAAAGGTCCTGCATTTGAGATAGAATATGAAGAAGCAGACATACCTCAAAATACAGGAAATATTGAAATACCTACGATTTAGTAGGTGCCGAAAAGGGGGATCAAGATGCAGCTTGAAAAACCCAAACTATTTCCTGACAAACGTATATTTATCCTTACGTTAGTGACATTGGCTTTTGTTTTTGTGGTACGACTTTTTTGGGAGTATGAATCTTACCAAAGTTTTATTTCAAAACCTTTTTATTTTACGTATGTTACTGTAATCCAAAGTTATCAAAAAATAAAAAATGCGAACGCATATCAAGTTCTGAAAGTCAAAAGCGACGAAGGACTCAATTTTTATACCACGCTTTATGAAGACCAAAAGTTGCAGCACAAACGTCTTCGGTTGCAACTCTTTCCAGACAAACAGATACATTTTACAGACTATCTGGGCACATTTTATATTAAAAGTCGTATTCGTCAAAGAGATGAGCTGAGAGAAACTGCTAAAGATCGGCTTTTAAAAATGGTTGAGGCGCAACATGCAAAGCGCGAGTTGGCTTCTTTTTATAATGCCATTTTTTTTGCTACACCCTTAGAGAGCCGATTGCGAGAAAAAATCACTTTGCTGGGGGTCAATCATCTTGTTGCCTTGAGCGGATTTCATTTGGGGATTTTATGGGGATTGGTCTACGGGATCTTGTTGTTGCTCTATAAACCTTTACAGCAACGATTTTTCCCCTACCGTTATGCACTCATCGATATCGGAAGTATTGCCATCCTTTTTTTAGGATTTTATGGATGGTTTGTAGGGTTTCCTGATTCGCTTCTTCGCTCTTATGCAATGGTTTTGATCGGTTGGATCGTTCTTGTATTGGGGATGGAACTTTTGAGTTTTACCTTTTTAACAACGGTTGTGATCGCATTGATAGCGGTTTTCCCTTTCTTGATCGTATCGCTTGGGTTTGCACTTTCTGTCGCAGGGGTATTTTATATCTTTTTGCTTTTGCAGTATGCAAAAGAGGTCAATGTCAAAGTGATTACGTTTATTTTGATCCCTTTTGGTATTTTTATATTGATGCTCCCGATCGTGCATACTTTTTTTTCTGAAACATCGTATTATCAGCTTTTATCGCCGTTGCTTTCGGTTTTGTTTGTTCCTTTTTATCCTGTCGCTATGGTGTTGCATTTGTTCGAAATAGGGGATGTTTTGGATGAGCTATTGTATTTACTTTTCTTATCGCCTCAGACGAGTAAAGAGGCATTACTCCCTTTTTGGATGACAGCGATTTATATCGGGTTATCGTTTGGGGCAATATGGTTTAGAAAACTTTTTTGGGTGTTGATAGGTGTTGCTTTGTTATATATGTTCTATCTGTTCGTTTTTATTCAGTAGATCGCAAAATTTAAGACCATGGATAAAGATAGCCCAAGAGATATAAATCCATAAAAAGAAAAAGAGTAAAGTGCTGATGCTTCCATAGATACTGTTATAGGTTTTATTGTACAGCACATAGTAGACAAAAGCACTTTTGGAAAGATGCCAAATCAAAGAGGCGATGAAGGAGCTTATGAGTGCAGCGGAAACTTCTACATGGGTGTTGGCAGAGAGTTGGTATGCGATGTAAAACATCATCCATGAGATAAAATAAGGTAAAAAAGTATAAAGATGTATCGTGCTTGTGATCTCTATCTGATCCAAATAACTTTGCATAAAAGAAGAGAAGTAAAATGAAGATGCCATCATCGTAGGTAAGACGATCAATAAAAAAAGATAGGTTTTAAGCGCCTCAGAAAGTGTCCGTTTAGGGGTAGCAAAAATATCATTTACGATATGATCGTAGTCTTTAAAAAACATAAAGATCGCAAAACTGACATAGAGCATACCAAGATACCCCAGTTTATCAGCATTTTGGACAAAGGTGTTGATGTGCTCCATGATGAGCTTTGAATCGGTAGGCAACAGATTTGAAAATATAAGCGCTTCTACTTTGGTATAGATGGTTTCAAACACAGGTAAGGTGGTAATGATCGAGATCACAATGACTAAAAAAGGGATGATCGTAAAAAGGGTACTCCAGCTTAAGCTTGAAGCATAGTAGCCTAAACGATCATCAAAAAGGTCAGTGATAAAATCTCTGATGAAGATATAATAATTTTTCAGTATAACCTTGAGATGATTATTTTTACGCATGATCACATTTTCTAATTTGGCAATCCCATTTTCCCTGGATTGAGTATATTGTTAGGGTCAAATGCTTGTTTGATACTTTTAAACAGATCAAGTTCCATGTCATTAAATGCGATGTGCATGAAAGGGGCTTTACTGGTACCTATGCCGTGTTCTCCGCTGAGCGTACCTCCCATTTCTACAACAAGCTCAAAGATCTCTTCGATCGCCTGATGCCCCTCATGAAGTTGCTGTTCATCCGAACCGTCTACCATCACGTTGACATGGATATTTCCATCGCCTGCATGCCCAAAACAAGGGACTTTAAAGCCGTATTTGTTTCCTATCGCATAGATGCGTTGCAATGCTTCAGGGAGCATGCTTCTTGGCACAGAGATATCTTCATTGAGCTTTTTGCTCCCAAAAATCGTGATGGAAGGTGAAGCATTCCTTCTTGCGTACCAGAGATTTTTGCGCTCTTGGGCATTATGGGCTACGGTGAATTCTTGGGCACCATTTTCTTTAAAAGATTTTTCCAGTGTTTCGAGCTGAAAAGCCACTTCTTCTTCGACATTTCCATCCACATCACCGATGAGCAGTGCGCCTGCCTCTTGAGGAAGATTGACGTTAAGTTTTTGTTTGAGTGCTTGTACTACAAGATCATCCATGAATTCCATCGCAACAGGGTTTGCCCCCGATGCTAAAGATTTGAAAACCGCATTCATGGCATCGGTTACGGAAGGGAAAACACCCATATATGCTTTTGTAAAACGTGGTTTAGGGAGAAGTTTGACGGTGATTTCTGTGATCACAGCAAGCGTTCCTTCGCTGGCGATCAGAATGCCAGCGATGTTGTATCCAGCCACATCTTTAATCGTACGTTTTCCTGCGCGGATGATATCACCATTTGGACGTACAGCACGGAGTGCCATGACATAATCTTTGGTAATGCCGTATTTTGCTGCCCGCATCCCACCGGCATTTTCGCTTACATTCCCACCGATTGTTGAGTATTCTTCACTTGCAGGATCTGGGGGGTAAAAAAGCCCCACTTCTTCTACTGCTTTTTGAAGATCCATATTGATCACGCCTGGTTGAACAACAGCTACCATGTTTTCCATATCAATCTCAAGGATTTTGTTCATGTGTTTTTCCATACCCAGGGTGATACCACCTTGAGCGGGGAGTGCTCCTCCGGTAAATCCTGAACCAGCCCCTCTTGGAGTGATGACGATCTGATGAGTATTACAGTATCTCAAGATGGCACTGACATCAGCTTCATCTCTAGGGAAAACGACTGCTTCTGGCTCAAAACGGGTACGGGTCGCATCGTAAGAGTAAGCAATAAGATGGGCTTTATCGCTGTAGATATTCTCTTTTCCTACGAGCGTTTCAAAAAAAGCTAAATGTTTTTTATCTAACATAGGGATTCCTGTTTATTGATTATAATGCTTGCATCGTTTGATAGTAATCACCTTGGTTGCTCTCTCCAAACCACCAACCAGAATCTTCTTTTTTAAAGCGGATATAAAAAGGAAATTGCCCTTTCGCAGGGGTGTCGGTCATTACTTTTTTCCCAACGATCTTTCCTGAAATAGGATCTAAAAGAATCGCGCTATTTTTTTGCACGATATAGATCAGTCCTACGTGATATTTTTGAGCAAATTGTGCTAGATTTTCTCGGGTCGGTTTCTCTTCACCTTCAGTGGAAAGATATAATGCAAACAGGTCAGGGTGAATCCACTTTTTCTTATCTTGCGAAATGATTTTTGCATAGGTGTCTGCATCGGGGGCTAAAAGAAGTACCGTATCATAGAGGTACCCACCTATCACTTTGTCGTTAGCGGCAACGGCTGTTTTAATCGTAGGGAGTTTATCGTGGTGTAGAATATCTGTGTTGATGAGTGAAACTTTGTCATTCGATGAAGTGATATAGCTTGTAATGGCATTTACCTCTTTGCCATAATGATGAACCACCACACCACTCATCCCATCTACGGGGAAGTTGGTTTCAAGTGTGAGTGTTTTTCCTTGGACTGATTTGATAGATGTTTGAATAGTTTGGGGGAAAAACCCAGCAAAAAGAGGTAAAGAGAGTATGGAAATAAAAGCTATTTTAAACATAGCGATCCTTTGTAGTTAAATAGTGGTTTTCATTATACAAATAATATAGTAAAAGTTTATTGATTTTGGAGATTTCGATTTCGTTGGGGAATGGTTAACCTATTTCAGATAGAATCTTTGCTAATTTAATGTATGGGGATATGTCAAGAGTGAATGTCTATGTAAAAAAGTTTTTGACTGTATTCTTTTTATGTTACGCACTCTTTGCAACGACACTTTTTGGCGCTAAAGTGAGTCTTTCTTATTGGGCAAAAGGGAAAACATTCTCTGATTATCTTATCGAAAACAATATCTCCACTGAGTTGCTCAAGGATATTTCAAAAGCCGATATTAAATTCCTATCCGATATCCAAAGCGATCAGCTTTTTTATGAGTTGAAAAATAGAAAAGGGATCCTTCAACAAGTACTCATCCCCATAGGGGAAGAGATGCAAATACGCTTAGCAAAAGTACGTCAAAACGGGAGTTATAGTTTTGATATCATCCCGATCGAATACAAAGAAGATGAATACAGTGCTACGGTAACCATCGAAAATAATCTCCATACAGATATCGTCAATACTTTGCATCATCCTGCACTCGCAGATAAAATGGGACAGCTTATAAAAGGGGCAGTAAATGCCCGAAAATTTCAAAAGGGGGATCAAGTTTTTTTCCTCTACACACAAAAAACGCGCATGGGACAACCTTATGGAACCCCTTATATCCCTATAGCAATGCACCAATCCAACAAGAAAAAGAAATTCATTTATGCGGATGAGGATGGATATGGGTATACCACCAATAAAAAGCTGCAAGCCTATACGGTGACAGGTAAGAAAAAGGTTACTTACACGCGTATGGTTCCTACCAAGGGAGGAGGAACATCTGTTTTTGGGATGCCGGTGCGTCATGTCCGCATCACATCTTCTTTTTCCCATAGAAGATGGCATCCTATCATCAAGCGGTACAGACCCCACCATGGTACTGATTTCGGAGGGAAAAGAGGAACACCGCTTTTGTCTATTGCGGATGGTGTAGTTAGTTTTGCAGGGCGTATGAGCGGATATGGGAATGTAGTGAAGATCAAGTATTCTGGCGGGTACGAAGCTCTTTATGCGCACCAAAGCCGTATACACGCGAAAAATGGACAGCGTGTCAAGAAAGGGGATATCATAGGATATTTGGGCAATACAGGTATGAGTACAGGCCCCCATTTGCATTTTGGTTTGATGAGATATGGTAAATGGATCGATCCGATGACGATTTTGCGTAAAACCTCTGTGGCTGCAGGTGTGTTGAAGAAGTTTTCTGAATACCGCAATGTAACCACCACCAAATATAAAGAGGTAGAGATCAAAAATGCAGACGAGAATAAAGCAAAACTTTTAGCGTATATCAAATCGCCGACACCACTATTTAGTTGGGAAGAGTATGTAGATACAGGTGTTCCAATCAGTGTGAAAGAGGGAGTTTATGGCGACTACTAAAGATAGCATTCAAGCATTCAAGCTTGAACCGTTAGTCGATCCCAAGTTTATCACCACTTCCTTCGCAACCTATCAGCAAAACGGCATTCAAAAATCATGGGAGATCGTAGAAGCGCATGATAGTGTGGCGATACTCATTTATCATGAAGAAAAAAACGCTTTTGTCCTTGTCAAACAGTTTCGTCCAGCTGTTTATATGAACAATCAAGATGGTATGACCATCGAACTTTGTGCCGGTATTGTGGATAAAGAACTCTCTTTGGTTGAGATCGCTAAAGAAGAGATAGAAGAAGAGTGTGGTTATGCGGTATCAGTGGAGTCTATCGAACGTATCACCTCTTTTCATACTTCTGTGGGATTTGCTGGGAGTAAACAGACGCTTTACTGTGTCAATGTTGACGATAGCATGAAAGTCAATGAAGGTGGAGGCGTAGACCACGAGCAGATAGAAGTGGTGTATCTTCCTGTCAATGAAGCCCAAACATTGCTCTATGATGAGACGATCGCTAAAACACCAGGATTGATGTTTGCGTTTATGTGGTGGTTTGAAACAAAAAATCCTACACTGCTGTCGTAGCGTAGTAGGTACTTCCGTCGGTAAATGTATTGACTGTAAGTTTGGAAAACTTTTCAAGATATTCCCAAAATTGATCTTTGAGAGATTGATCGATAGGGGTGGCTCTAAGAGCAGTCTCCATGCATCCTAGCCACTCAAAACGGGATTTATCATAGATGGAAAACTGGTCATGTATACGTAACATATACTCATTTAAGTCTGTGCCGCTGGCTGCTTCATCATACACTTTCGGTCCACCGCAAAGCTCTATGAAAAAGTTAGCATTTTTCTCTTTCACTTTGGCAAACTCTTCTTCATCTTGCGGGAAAAAATTGGCGATACCACTTTCATAAATTTCATCATAAAATCGATACATCAAATCTTTCATGCCATCATACCCAAGGGCTTCATAAAATTCTTTAGGAGGGAGCTTCCACGCTACTGGAATCCCTTTTTCTACAGGATTTACTTCATACATTTTGACTCTACTTGACTAATTTTTCAGACATTGTAGCAAACTAATATAAAAAGCTTTAGTCACAATAGCGACGGAGCAAAGGCTCGTAAGATTCGATACGTCTGTCTCGCAAAAATGGCCAAATATCGCGTACCTCTTTGGTCCGACCGTGTTCTATCTCTGCATAAAGTATCGTTTCGCTGCGATCGTCTGCCTGCACGATCATTTCACCTTGCGCACCGCATACAAACGAATTTCCCCAAAAACGGGTGCCTGACAAAACACCACTGCTGTCTTTTTCAAAACCGACACGATTGCAACTGAGCACAGGGATACCGTTTGCTACGGCATGTGAACGTTGGATCGTGATCCAGCTTTCAAGTTGTCGATTTTTTTCTGCCTGGCTGTCTTGATCAAACCATCCTATGGCTGTTGGGTAGATGAGTAGTTCAGCCCCTTTGAGTGTCATGATACGTGCTGCTTCTGGGTACCACTGATCCCAACAGATCAATACCCCAAGTTTTCCGACAGAAGTTTGGATAGGTTCAAATCCCAAATCCCCAGGGGTAAAATAGAATTTCTCATAAAATCCGGGATCATCTGGGATATGCATTTTTCGGTATTTGCCAGCGATGTTTCCATCTTTTTCAAAAACGACTGCTGTATTATGGTAAAGACCAGGAGCCCGTTTTTCAAATAAGGAAGTGACTAAAACCACACCATTTTCTTTTGCAATACGGCTCCAAAAAAGTATGTCGGCTTCGAAACTATGAGCGTATTCAAAAAAAGTTGTATCTTCGCATTGACAAAAGTATTCTGTTTGGTGCAACTCTTGCAACACCACAAGTTGTGCACCTTGTGATGCAGCTGTTTTGATCTGATCGACGGTGACTTCGAGTGTTTTTTCTTTGCTTCCGTGGTAAGCTTGTTGAATGAGCGCAATTTTCATATCTATTCCTTTAGTAAGCGACTTGCATGGTAGAGCAGTGAAGACTTCCACCCTGTTCGATAAGTTTAAGACAATTGACAGGGATGATCTCCCTTTGTGGAAATGTCTTTTTCAGTATCGTTTCGACTATTTTATCATGCGGATCATCATAAGTAGGGTAGATCACCGCATCATTGGTAATGAGAAAATTCGCATAGGTTGCAGGAAGCCTTTCGCCATTTTCATTGTATTTCGCTTCACACATAGGAAGCGGAATAAGGGTGTAAGGATCACCTTCAAGTGTTTGAAATGTACGTAGTTGCGCTTCCATTTTTTGCAACGCTTCATAGTGTACATCGTCTATGTTGTCACACTTGACATACATAATAGTTGTTTGATTGACAAACCTTGCCAGTGTATCGATGTGGCTATCGGTGTCATCACCTTCTAAAAATCCATGGTCAAGCCATAAGATTTGTTGCGCCCCCAATGTTGTTTTGAGTTTTGTTTCTATCTGTTCTTTGGTAAGCCCGCCATTTCTATTTGGGTTGCATAGGCAGGTAGAGGTAGTGAGGATAGTTCCTGCGCCATCGCTCTCTATAGATCCTCCCTCCAAAACAAAGTTTATCGTCTCAAGGGGTGTGGTACCAAGATAACCCTTGGAGTGTAAAATAGTGTTGACACTATTGTCAAGCGTCGCATCAAACTTTCCACCCCACCCATCGAATGTAAAATCAAGCAATTTGGTCATACCGTCTTCTTGAATCGAGATATACCCATAGTCTCGTATCCATGTGTCATTCGTAGGGATTTCTATGAAAGTCATGTTGCGTGTGGAGCAAAACATATCGGAAATTTTCTCTTTATTATCACAGATGATATAAACTGCTTCACTATAGGCAATCGCTTGTGCGATACGTATAAAAGGTGAAAGGCTTTTTTCAAGCGATTCGGGATGATTCGGATCGTACCAATCGGTCTGCTCATGCGGAAATGAAAGTAGTACGGCACGCTGTTTTTCCCATTCGGCTGGCATAGTTCTCATCTTATCCCTTTTTAGTGTATAATTCTTGCATGGCATTTATCAAAATCAATAAACAAAATTTTTACCATAATCTTAACCAAATTGCACTAAAAACCGGCTCTATTGAAAAGATCGCTATCGTCCTTAAAGATAATGCATATGGGCATGGACTGGAGTTGATGGCAAAATTGGCATCTGATTTTGGGATTCAGCATGCGGTGGTACGGAAAACAACAGAAGCCGATCGCATTAGAGATTTTTTTAAAACCATTCTGATCCTTGGTGATACCATTGTAAAAGATGAAAAATACACTTTTGCATTGAATAGTATTGAAGATATCGATAATGCACAAGAAGGCGCAAGTGTAGAGCTTAAAGTCGATACCGGAATGCACCGTAATGGTATCGGATTAGATGAAGTGGATGAAGCGTTTAAGCGTATACAGAAAAACCATCTTAATCTTGTAGGGGTAATGACGCATTATCGTAGTGCAGATGAGTTAAGTTCGGAACTTTTTTGGCAGCAAAAACGTTTTGATGAAGTCAAAGCGAAGGCGCAAAAAGCAGGCTTAACGAAGGTACGTTTTCACTCGCGCAATACGGCTGCGATTTTGCGCAGTAAATCCTTTGATGAAGATTTAGTGCGCGTAGGAATAGGCGCGTATGGATATCATGATCTTTATTATCCTTTTGATCAAGTATTGCTTAAGCCAGTATTGTCACTTCATGCAAAACGTATTTCATCTAGAGAATTAAAAGCAGGAGAACGCATAGGGTATGGGGGTGATTTTGTAGTAGATACCTCCATGAAAGTTTCTACTTATGATCTAGGCTATGGAGATGGATGGTGCAGAGGTGATAGCAAAACGCCTTTTGTGACAGCCGAAGGATTGCCTATTTTGGGGCGCGTTTCAATGGATTTTATTTCGTTAGGTTCTGATCAAGAAGAGATTTGTGTGGTTGCCGATGCGCAAGATGCTGCAAAACAGTTCGGGACGATCTCGTATGAGATTACAACGTCATTATCGTCTGAGATTGAAAGACAAGTGGTAGAGTAGCATCAAGCAAAAATAATTATGGTGAAATTTCACCATAATTTTAGTAGTGAACCTCTTCCCCATTCACAACCATTGTTCTTTGACTGCTTTGCGTTGCTTCTTTTGTCGCGGTATTTGACGCCTCTGATGATGAAGAGTCAGATATGCAGCCTGAGATAAACAACGAAGATAACAATAGTGATGCTACAATCAATGCGATTTTTTTCATAAATTTTTCTCCTTTTCAATCGATGGTGCATTACAATGATAACAAATATTAGATAATAAATACTTATCCTATTTAAATATATAATATTATAGAAATAAAATGTGATTTGTAGTGACACTTATAAAGAAAAAAAGACGTAATGTGTCAGTATTTTAATGATTTGGAGCGGATAGTGTTAGGGTCACTTTTCCAAAAAAGGGAAGATGTCTGTGTGATGATTTATCATTTTCCATGCGCTAGTTCAACTTCTCGTCCAAGTTTGGCATCTGCTTGTTTCTGCCACTCTTTGCTTATGGCTCTCAAATGAATAATAGATACATCATATCATAATAAATATCGGTAGATTTAAAGGGCAATTTTATTATTATTTTAAAACAAAATAGGCGTTTGTAGTTGAACTAATTTCGCAAAAAATTTTTGAACTTTTAAAATTAGCAAGCAGGAGAAACGGATGCACTGGTGGTATTTATTTGGCGCAATAGTTTTTGAAGTGATGGGAACACTCTCTATTAAACAAGCAACATTATCTCATACCTATTATTGGGTAGGTGCGATTGTTGTTTTTTATGTGATATCCTTTGCGCTGATAGGTGTTGCGGTTAAAAAAATTGATATTGGCACTGCCTATGCAATTTGGGCTGGTTTTGGTACCGCTACCATTACAATTTTAGGTTGGCTTATTTTCAAAGAAATAATGACGATTCAAAAAATGATTGCGATAGTCTTGATCATCATTGGTTCAGTGATGCTTAAATTACAATATCAATAATGCATGGGTGAACAAGGTTTGACCCTGCGCGATTTAATGTTAAATTTGGAGTTTGGTGGAGATGAGGGGGATCGAACCCCTGTCCTAAAATAGCTAGAACCATGACTCTACATGCTTAGGCGGTATTGATTTGTCTCATCTTGCTTCGTACGATACCCAAAACTATGCAAGACTAGCCTAAAAATTCGTCTAAATGTTAGGCAACACTTAGGTATAGTCATCAGATATGATACTTCAAACTCCGGTTAAGATGACACTCACCGGCGAAGCAGTCCTCCGCGTGAGCGGGGTTAATGACTTACGCTACTGCGTAAGCTGGACGATAATCTGTATTGTTTGCGTTTATTCGCGTTGGGCCGCGTAACGGAATTGCCCAGTCCGACATGCACATAGCCCCGACTACTCCAGTCGAAACCAAGTCATCCCCATTTTTAGTGAATAGTGAATAGTGAATAGTGAATAGTGATGGTTACACGTTCCCCTTTGACTATTTGGGCTATTACGCGCGGATAATAACACTTTTAGAATACTTTGTCAATACTATCTGAAAGTGATATTAGTTTGCTTTATCGGAGCGTAATGCCCAAACAATCCAAATGACCCCGATTAAAATAATAGGTAGACTTAGCAGCTGTCCTGTACTTAGAGAAACCCCGATAGTATAGTCTTCTTGTTTTGTTTTTATATATTCTAAAAAGAAGCGTACTGCAAAGATGGTCGTCAGAAAAAAACCAGGCAAAAATTTCGTTGCAAATGCGGGGGTCACCTTACGATAAATCACTACAAGGATAAAGAAAATCGCAAGATACGAGAAAGCTTCATAAAGCTGGACAGGATGTCGCGCTATCGTATCAACACGTGCAAAGACAACCGCCCAAGATTTGTCGCTAGGAAGTCCCAATATCTCAGAATTAAAAAAGTTCCCCAATCTGATGAAAAATGCCGTGAGTGCACCGGGGATCGTTGTGCGAGCAAGAAGCCACATATAGGGGAAATTGTATCGTTTTGAAAAGAGGTAAGTTGCTACGAAAACCCCCGCCATTCCGCCATGACTTGCAAGTCCACCTTTCCATATCTTGAATATTTCAAGGGGATGGGCAAGGTAAAAATCTGGTTCATATAGAAGGCAGTGCGCTAGTCTAGCGCCGATGATCGTACCGGTTAAGATATAGATAAGAAGCGTATCAAGTAATGCAGGGTCTTTCCCCTCACGTTGAAACATTTTCTGACCAATCATGAGCCCAAGAAAGAACGATCCCACAAAAAAAAGACCATACCAGCGAAGTTGCAATGGCCCTAAAGTAAGGATGTTCGGATCGATATCCCAAATAAAGTGTTGTGTCATGTTAGCTGTTGATCTTCTCTTTGATCTCTTTGGCTATAGCCGTGATCTTTGCGATCTTTTGCGTTTGGGTTAAACTTTCATCTAAAAGAATTTTCACAAAGGCAGAACCTACGATAACACCATCAACCCCTTTGGCTTTCTCTTTTGCTGTGTTTTCGTCAACACCAAAGCCGACATAGACAGGGGTATGGGTAAAGCTTTTGATATCGTCAATAATTGTTTGAAGATCTTCACTTTTTCCAGCGCCGGTGATTCCTGCATAGGCAACAAGATAGATAAATTTTTTGGCATCAGAAACGATTGACTTGATACGCTCTGTCGAGTCTGTAGGGGCGATAAAATCGATCAAGCTTAATCCAGCGTTTTCGATGAGCGGCTTATAAGGTTTTGCCTCTTCAAAAGGGAGATCTGGAATGATAAATCCATTGACACCGGCCTTTTTTGCTTCATCGATAAAATAGCTCATTCCTTTATGATAAAAAGGATTGAAGTATCCCATCCAGAGGGTATCGATATGAGGGGCTATCTTTTGTGAAGCTTCGAAAAGATGGTGCAGTTTAAAGCCGCTTTCGAGCGCTTTAAGGTTTGCTTTTTCGATGACAGGACCGTCGGCAACAGGATCAGAAAAAGGGATACCAAGCTCAAGGGTATCAACCCCTGCATCCGCCAATGCTAAAGCAGCATCAACGGTAAAATCTAAAGAAGGAAAACCGGTCGTAATATAGGCAACTAAATGTTTCAATGTAGGCTCTTTTATGACAAAGTGAAATATATTTTTGTTATTATACATTTTTTAGATAAAATGAGACATCTTAACGTGCATTTAGCATGTGTATATCATGGCAGGAAAACGATGAGTATTCATATACCGAAAAATCAAAAAAAAGTAACCCTCAATACCATTAAGGGGATGAAAAATGTTGAGCCGATTGTAATGATCACCGCCTATGATGCTCTTTTCGCAAAGCTGTTTGACGGTGAGGTGGAGATGATTTTGGTCGGAGACAGTTTGAATATGAGCTTTTTGGGGGAAGAAGATACCCTTTCTGCCACAATGGATCAGATGATTTACCATACGAAAGCGGTTTGCAACGGCGCTTCTTCTTCGATGGTCGTACTTGATATGCCTTTTGGCACCTATGTCTCTGTCGATGTTGCGTTGGAAAATGCCACAAGAGTGTACCAAGAAACGAAGGCGCAAGCTGTAAAAATAGAAGGCGGCAAAGAGCGAGCACCTATCGTAAAAACGTTGACGCAAAACTCTATTGCCGTACTAGGTCATATCGGATTGATGCCACAATTTAGCAGAAGTGAAGGTGGGTATAAAGTGAGAGGGAAAGACCAAGCCGATATCGATACTTTGGTTGAAGATGCCAAGGCGATAGAGGCTGCAGGGGCTTTTGCGATCGTGGTTGAAGGGGTTAAGGAAGAAGCTGCAAAAGCCATCACCCAAGCAGTTTCTATCCCTACCATAGGGATCGGTGGAGGGAATTCGACCTATGGGCAAGTGCTTGTTTGGAGTGATATGTTTGGATTTTTTGAAGCGTTTAAACCCAAATTTGTCAAGCATTATATCGATGGAGCAAAAGAGATTAAAAAAGGGATCACTGCATATAGAAATGAAGTCAAAAGCAGAGCGTTCCCTGACAAAGAGCATACGTATTAAGAAGGGTAAATAATGGAGCGAATGGTTGAGATAGAACGTTTTGAAGGGGAGTTCTCTTATGAAATGTCACTTAGACCTACGTCGTGGGATGAGTATATCGGTCAAGAGAAAATCAAAAAAAATCTTAAAGTTTTTATCGAAGCGAGTAAAAAAAGGGATGAAGCATTAGACCATATCCTTTTTTTTGGACCTCCGGGGCTTGGGAAGACTACTTTGGCAAATATTATTTCGACTCAAATGGGAGCAAATATTAGAACCACTGCGGCACCGATGATAGAAAAAGCAGGAGATTTAGCTGCTTTGTTAACCAATATTGAAGAGGGTGATATCTTGTTTATCGATGAAATTCACCGTATGTCTCCAGCGATAGAAGAGATACTGTACCCGGCGATGGAAGATTTCAGGCTTGATATCATCATTGGTTCAGGACCAGCAGCACAAACGGTGAAGATCGATTTGCCTCGGTTTACACTTATTGGTGCGACCACAAGAGCAGGGATGCTTTCGAACCCGTTAAGAGAACGTTTTGGCATGCACTTTCGTATGCAATTTTATTCTCCAGAAGAGTTATCTAGGATCGTAGAACAGGCTTCTTTAAAGTTGGAAAAGCCAGCGCAAAAAGATGCTTCTTTGGAGATCGCACGCCGTAGCAGAGGGACGCCTCGTATTGCATTACGTCTGTTGAAGCGGGTAAGAGACTTTTCTGAAGTAGCCAATGAAGAGACCGTCACTTTAAAAAGAGCCGAATACGCTTTGGATGAGTTAGGCGTCAATCATTTAGGATTTGATGAGCAAGATATCCAACTTTTAGAACTACTCGTTTCTGCGAAAAATAAACCGATGGGACTGAGTACAATTGGTGCGGCATTGAGTGAAGATGAGGGGACGATCGAAGATGTGCTGGAACCTTATCTGATCGCCAATGGGTATATCGAACGGACTGCACGCGGACGGATCGCAACCCAAAAAAGTTATGAACATTTTAAACTTGGCGGGATGAAAGAGGGACTTTTCAATGATGAATAAAAGTATGATGATTACACTTCTCTTCTTGTTGTCTGTGGTGGGGGCGTATAGTATCTACCATCCATTTTTACTCTCTATGATCGTTGCGATGCTTCTTACGATGGCAACGTATAATTTGACAAAAAAATTAATCCATTATTTTAACTCTAGAAAAGCGAGCGCTTTGATCACATCATCTCTTTTGATTTTGATCCTTTTTGCCCCTATTGTCTATATGGCAACCACCGGGGTAGAGTACATGACTCATTTAAAAGTTGAAACAATCAAAGAGGTGACTTCAGGGTTAAGAACTTTTATGCAAAATATCCCTTATCTCAATGAGTGGAGCGAAGAGGGATTAAGCGATCAGAAGATAGCCCAATACATCCGCGAATCAGTCTCTTATGTGACCACAGCAGGAAGCGTAGGGCTTGGATTTATGAAAAATATGGTGTTGGTACTTATATTTTATTTTGTATTTAATTTCTATAGCGAAGGGCTTTTTAAATTGGTTAAATCCCTGTTGCCGATATGTCACACAAAGAGCACACAAATGATGGAAGAGATTTCATCCACGATGGAGGTGGTATTTTATTCTATCTTGGTCACCGCGATTTTTGAAGGTTTCCTTTTTGGTGTCATGGTAAGTTTTTTTGGATTTAACGGGTTGCTTTTTGGGCTGATTTATGGATTTGCTTCTTTGATACCTATTGTCGGCGGTACGATTGTTTGGGTGCCTGTGGCACTTTACTCATGGTCAAATATGGATGCGAATGCTGCAATTTTTATCTCACTTTATTCCATTATGGTCATTGCGGTTATAGCGGATACGTTTGTTAAGCCATGGATTATTAAAGTGATCAAAGAAGATTTATTGAAAAGTACCATCGAGATCAATGAGCTGGCGATCTTTTTCTCGATCATCGCGGGGATGAGTACGTATGGTTTTTGGGGGATGGTTTTGGGGCCGGCGATTACCTCATTTCTCATCGCGATTACTAAAGTATATATAGATTATAATAAAAACAACAACAGCGAAATATCAGAATGAAAGAGAGTCAAAGATGATTAAAATATTGATTATAGAAGATGATCCGGAACTCGCACTTATCTTAACCAATTATTTAACAAAGTACGATATGGAAGTGATCGGCGCAGAAGATCCCTATATAGGGCTTTCACTTCTCACGCGTCATCAGTTTGATTTGATTATTTTGGATTTAACACTCCCTGGGATGGATGGATTGGAAGTGATTCCAAAAATACGTGAAGTGACGAATATCCCTATCATTATCTCTTCGGCAAGAGATGACATCACCGACAAGGTTATCGGTATGGAGCGTGGAGCAGATGATTATATGCCAAAACCGTACGATCCAAGAGAGTTGGTCACCCGTATCAAAACGATCTTGAGACGGACACAAAGCATCGAAGAAAAAGCACCCGAAGCAGAACCGCTTTTTACCATCAATGCAGGCGCAAGAGAGATCAGATTTAAAGGAAAATCCCTTGAACTCACAGCAGCCGAATATGATATTTTGGGGATGTTGATACAGCACAAAAACGGTTCAGTTTCCCGCGAACAGCTTTTGTATGAGAGTGAACATATTGACGATGATAGTTCGATCAAAAACATCGATGTTATCATCTCTAGAGTCCGACAAAAGATCGCCAAAGTAGATCCTGATCATGCCTATATCAAACCTATCCGTGGAGTTGGATATCTCTTAACAGATCGTATCGACTAAGTGAGTGCATGAAAAATTTATCGGTTACCACATTTATCCACTTTCTTTTTTCAGTGACGATCGCGATTTTGGTTGTCACCTTTCTCCTTTTCCTCTCTTGGGATAGGGACAGACAAAAGATCGAAGAGTATAAGCACTACCAACTGATCTCTTTAACCTTTTTGTCAAACCTCCAACTTGATCCCACAGCTGAAACACTTGAAAATTTATATAAAGAACTTCATGTAGAAGAAGTTTCTCAAAATAAAATCCCAGAGATTAAAGAAGCGATCCTTCAAGGGGGAGAAACTATCTTTACTGGGGGATCTCAGCTGGGGCAAGTAAGAGTGTTTAATATCGATGGGATACACTATATTTACGTGCAACGTATGGAGCATAATCTTTTATTGAGAGACAATAGGGATGATAATTATTATTTTGAAATTGCTGTGTCCTTGGCAGTATTTTTGATTGTGGTGTTGCTATTGCTTTATGTAGCTGTTTTACGAAAACTTCATCCGCTGAAAAAACTGCATCGTCAGATCCAAAGGTTCGCACAAGGTGATGTGTATACACGCATTACGTATGTGTATGATGACGAGATAGGAAAAATCGCAAAAAGTTTTAATGATGCGATCGTCCATATCAATGCACTGAGCAAGTCAAAAAATCTTTTTATGCGTAACTTAATGCATGAGTTGAAAACCCCCATCACTAAAGGGCGTATCGTAGTAGAAATGATGGAGGATGAAACCAATAAAAAGATGTTGGTGCGTGCATTTGAGCGGATGAATGAACTTATCTCCGAACTCGCTGAGATAGAGAGGGTGACTACCCAAAGTTTTGAGCCTTATTTTGAGTATGTGACACTGCAAGAAGTGGTGCGAAAAAGTCTCAATATGCTGATGGTAAGCAAAGAGAGTGTCCAAATTGAAATCGGTAATATTACTTTGGCAACTGACATGAAGCTTCTGGCATTGGCGATCAAAAATTTACTTGATAACGGTATTAAATATAGCGAAGATAAATCGGTCAAACTTGTATCGGTTGAGAAGCGTTTAGAGATACGCTCTAAAGGAAAAAAATTGCAGCATCCGCTCTCTTATTATGTTGAACCATTTTCTCAAGAGGAGAAGCGAAGTTCTGGATTTGGTTTGGGGCTTTACATTGTCCATAGTATTTTAGAAAAACTAGGATGCGGATTGGCGTATGATCATCAAGAAGGGGAAAATATCTTTATGATTATTTCAGGAGATACTTGCCATTTGGGCGAAAAAAAGATTTAATCTTTCAGTGCCTCGGCGATGAGCTCTAAAGGGTTTTTAAAGATAGTCTCTACGCCCGCATGGTTCATTGCTTCACTCAGTTGTACTCTGCAAGCCGAACACTCGGCACTGACATAATGTGCTTTTGTCTCTTGAATCATAGCTGCTTTCGGGATACCAGCTGCCTGCGCAAAATGAAATTTTTCTGTTTGCATCGTTACCCCGCCAAAACCACAACAACGGTTTGGGTCACTCATTTCGATCATCTTGTAATTTGGCGCTAAAAGGTTACGCGGTTCTTCGTAAATTCCTTGCACTTTTCTCGCATGACAAGGGTCATGATAGGTGACGACTTCATCAAATTTTTTCCCTTTGGACTCAAGCAGAGAGACAAGATCCGTGTTGTCATGAAGCCAGGCTGTTGCCATGTGAATTTTTTTACCCACTTTTGCAGCTCTTTCTTTCCATTCTGGCATGTCATGGTTTTCAAAAAATACTTGCCAGTCATGTTTTACCATCGCTGAACAGGTCGCTTCGGGGATAAGCATCGCATCGCATTCATCCATAAAGCTTTCAAAATAAGCGATATTTTTTTGGGTCATATACGTAACAGAATCAACATCCCCAGTAAAATAGGCAGGTGCGCCACAACAAAGTTGTTTTTTAGGGATAAACACATCAATGTTAAGCTGTTTGAGTATCTCGACTAAACTATCGCCGATATCGGTATAGTTATAGTTTGCCAAACATCCGATAAAGAGTGCGATACGAGGATTTTTTTGCTCTTGTTTTGGAGCAGGGATCTCTTCTGGGTAACTGTTCAGAAAACTGGTTTTGGCTAAAGAGGGGATGAGTCTTCCTTTTTTCATCATTGGGAGTGAAAAGCGGGCTTTTAAGCCTCTTCCTTTACTGTCTTCGGCTAAGGCACATGTTTTGAACATATAACCAAATTTCATCACTAAATCCATGATCTTTCGGTGTCTTAGAAGAAAGAAAAAAGCACGTTTAAACCATGCGATACCAAACTTGTCTGCGATATCCGCACGCACTTCTTCGATCACCATATCGGTAGCGAGGGAGTTCGGACAGACATCCACGCAATTGGTGCATAAAAAACAACTCTCAAAGATATTTTTGGCATTTTTATCTAGCGGAAGGTCCCCCTTTTGATAAGCACCCAAAAGATCGATAAAGCCTCGAGGCGAGGTAGTTTCATCTGGATTGATCTGGTGAATGGTGCAGACAGGGATACATTTTCCGCATTTGATGCAGGCATCACTGGTAGCACTGAAATTAAAAATATCTTCTGTTTTGCTCATCATTTCTCAATTATACGGTTTTGGAAAAACTTTTTTTATTTTCGGCATACTTTTTCATATAGGCATCAAATGGCATCGCGATGTTGCGTATGAGTAAGGTACCTGTATTGCTTACCTCGATCTTGTCACTTGTGATCTTTATGAGCTCAGCTTCCTCAAACTCTTTAAGGGCTTCAAGGGCATCGGTAAAATAGCTATTGAAATCGATCTGATGTGTTTGATTCACACGTGCGATATCGATCGAAAAGTTTGCCATAAGTTCCATGATCACCTCTTTGCGGAGAAAGTCATCATCGCTGAGTTTCACACCACGTTCAAAAGGGAGTTTACCAGCGTCTAGTGCTGCTTCATACATTTTCATATCCTTTGTATTTTGTGCATAGTAGCGTTCACCTTCACCGATACTTGTGAGTCCGATCCCGATGAGGTTTGCGCCTCCTTTGGTGGTATAGCCTTGAAAGTTTCGGTGCAGTTCGCCTTTTTCAATAGCGCCAAAAAGTTCATCTTCAGGCTTCGCAAAATGATCCATCCCTACCATCTTATAGCCATGCTGTTCAAAAAAGTCAATAGTATATTTGAAAATTTGCAGTTTTTCTTCAGGTTCTGGGAGGGTAGTCTCGTCAAATTTACGCATCGTTTTCATGAGCCATGGCACGTGTGCATAGTTGAAAACTGCGACTCTATCTGGATTGAGTGCAGTAGAGAGTTCGAGTGTTTTTTTGAATGTGTCTAGTGTTTGGTAAGGCAAGCCGTAGATAAAGTCAGTATTGATAGAGGTGATGCCGTAATTTCGTGCCAATTCAACCGCTTTTTGTGTGAGCTCTAACGGTTGAATGCGATGGATCTCTTCTTGCACTTTCTCATCGAGATCTTGCACGCCAAAACTGATACGATTGAATCCGTGCTTGTGAAACACTTTCATTTGATCTTCGTTGAAAAAACGCGGGTCTATCTCGCAACTGATCTCTGCATCTTGGCTCCAGTTTGGGAATTTTGATTTAATATAAGTGATGATCTCGTCTAGTTCAAAAGCTTTATAATATGTTGGAGTCCCGCCGCCAAAATGAAACTGTATCACTTCGCGAGAACTGTCAATGTGTTGCGTTAAGAGATCGATCTCTTTCTTTAGATATTCTACATAACGAGAGAGTTTTTCTTCTTTGGAAGTAAAAACCACATTACATCCACAAAAATAACAAGCAGAACGACAAAATGGCAAGTGGACATACAGAGAAATTTTCTCTGTAGAGGTTTGAAGGAAATGGAGGTAAGCTTCATAGCTGAAATCATCCGTAAACTCTAG
>JBEARN010000007.1:0-27329 GCA_041163165.1 Pseudomonadota bacterium | reverse complement strand
GAGCAAAGTACAAAAACTGAAGTCTTTGAAACCGGTATCAAGGTTGTTGACCTTTTGGCTCCTTATAACAAAGGGGGTAAAGTCGGACTATTTGGTGGTGCCGGGGTTGGTAAAACCGTTATTATTATGGAACTTATCAACAACGTTGCGATGAAACACAGTGGTTATTCTGTATTTGCTGGTGTTGGTGAAAGAACGCGTGAAGGGAATGACCTCTACCATGAGATGAAAGAGTCAAACGTTTTGGATAAAGTTGCACTCTGTTATGGTCAAATGTCTGAGCCTCCAGGAGCACGTAACCGTATTGCATTGACAGGTCTTACAATGGCTGAATACTTCAGGGATGAAAAAGGTCTTGATGTTTTGATGTTTATCGACAACATCTTTAGATTTGCACAATCAGGTTCAGAAATGTCTGCACTTCTTGGACGTATCCCTTCAGCGGTGGGTTACCAGCCTACATTGAGCAGAGAGATGGGTGCGCTTCAAGAGAGAATTACATCAACAACCAAAGGTTCTATCACTTCTGTTCAAGCGGTTTATGTGCCTGCGGATGACTTGACTGACCCAGCACCAGCTTCTGTATTTGCTCACTTGGATGCAACAACGGTATTGAACAGATCGATCGCAGAAAAAGGTATCTACCCAGCAGTGGATCCACTTGATTCAACATCAAGAATGCTTGATCCACAAATCGTTGGAGAAGATCACTATAACATCGCGAGAGGTGTTCAGTCTATCCTTCAAAAGTACAAAGACCTTCAAGACATCATCGCGATTCTTGGTATGGATGAGCTTTCTGAAGATGATAAATTGGTGGTTCAAAGAGCAAGAAAAATTGAAAAATACCTTTCTCAACCATTCCACGTTGCGGAAGTATTTACAGGATCTCCTGGTGTATATGTTACGCTTGAAGATACGCTTGCAGGATTTAAAGGTCTTATCGAAGGTCAATATGATGAGATGAGTGAAGATGCGTTCTACATGGTAGGAAACATGGCAGAGGCTATCGCTAAAAACGATAAAATCAAAGCTAAGAACGCTAAGTCCTAATCTTATAAAGGATAATTATGGAACTTATGAAGCTAGAAATCGTCACACCTAATGGTGTGATTTTTGATGCTGATGTAGTGCAAGTCACTTTACCAGGTAGCGAAGGTGAATTCGGTGTTTTGGCTCACCATGCTACTTTGGTTACACCGCTTGATACGGGTGTGATTGTCATCAAAAAAACAGACGGAAGTGAAGTGGCTGTCGCTATTAACTCTGGTTATGTAAAAGTAGATGAACAAAAGACGACTTGTATCGTAGATGGTGCGGTAGCAGTTTCCGGAGCAGATAGTGATCTTGCGCAAGCCCTTGAAGCTGCAAAAACGTTGCTTAAGAGCGCAGAGTCATCTAGTACGGCTATCGCTACAGCAGTCAGTAAAATAGAGCAAATAGGGAAGACTTTATAACTTGAACTCTCTTGTTACTTATTTCTTTGAAAGCAGTGCAATTACTATTTTTGTACTGCTTGTTCTTTCTGGATATTTTATCGCTACATTTTGGATCTTTTTGGATCGATTGTATATTTTAAATGCGCGTATCGAATCGGAGGGGAAATCACTCAAATCACTCTATTCAGGTAAGTCAAAAACAGTGGCACACACCTCACTTATTTTTAGTTATCTCTCTAGGGTCAATATGCCCAATAAGGCTATTTTGGAAGCAGCAGCCTCTGATGCGATACGTGTTTCAACCCGTGGGTTGACTTGGCTTTCTATTATTGCATCGACCTCCCCTTTTATTGGACTTTTTGGTACGGTTATAGGGATCTTGGAAACTTTCAGCAAGCTGGGAGGCGAGTCTAGCGCATCGTTAAATGTGGTTGCACCAGCGATCTCTGAAGCACTTATTGCTACAGCTGCAGGCATTTCTGTAGCTATTTTTGCTTACTCTTTCCACCTGATACTTAAGCGGAAAGCGTATGAGCTTAGTTCGCTCCTCACTTCACAATCTGAAGTGATTCTTTCTCAAGTCAAAGAGGGATAATATGTTTCATTGGGATGATGATCCAGATCTCAATATTACACCGCTTGTAGATGTGATGTTGGTTTTGATGGCGATTTTGATGGTCACCGCACCCACGATCACGTTTCAAGAGCAAATTACCCTTCCTCAAGGTTCTAAAACAGTTAAGGTTGAAAAACCTAAAACATTGACGATCCGTATGGATAAAAATCAAACAATCTATCTCAATAAAGAGACATACAAACTTGATACTTTTGCAGATGATTTTGTCAACCAATCAGTAAAATATGATAAAAATTCTGAAGTGTATATTCGTGCGGATGAAGTATTGCAGTATAAAGATGTGATGTATTTGCTCAAAACGGTTAAAGCTGCTGGATTCGAAAAAGTATCACTGATAACATTATGATAAAAAAGAATTCCACGATCATTACAGGTTTTATCTCTGTAGGGATTTATTTTTTTGTATTAGTGATACTAATTTACTACTTTAATGTCTCTCATGAAAAGCATATTTTGCACTTTGTGGAAAAAAATGAGAATCGTATTAGTGTATCGATGAGTAGTCCAGAAAAAAAGCCTACACAAGTAACCAAAAATGTTCCGAAAAAAACAACGCAAAAAAAAGTGGAATCTAAAAAACCAGAACCACCAAAACCAGTAGAGCCAAAGGCTATTCCTAAAGAAGTTGTAAAAAAAGAAGTGGTAAAAACAAAACCTAAAGAGGTAAAAAAAATACCACCGAAAAAAAAGAGCAATCCAAACGATCTTTTTAAAAATATTGCTACCCCTAAAAAGCCAGAAAAAACAACACCAAAAGAGACTGCGAAAAAGACGCCGCAAGAAGAAGAAAAAAAAGCATCTAAGAGTGTCAATAAACTTTTCTCTGATACGCTTAAAGAACAAAAAATGAGCGACAAAGGGATAGAGAATGCTTATTTGGCGAAGATAGAGCAGATTCTCAAAGGATGGCCTGCTCAAGTTGAATATATTGGCGAAAAAGCAACCGTATGGATCAAAGTGCAACAAAATGGATTGTTTGAATTTCGGGTAATTTCAGCATCAAATAATGAAGGATTTAATGAGGCATTAAAAGCCTATCTCGAACAGTTGCAACGTATTGGTTTTGGACGACACACTGGTAATAGACCATATGAATTGAATGTGGAATTTGTTGCGACAGAGTAGCTTTTAACAACAATCATGTTATAAATAATCCCTTTTTAGGAGGTAAAATATGTATCTGGCTATATCGGGGTGTTTGCTCGGAGAATCTATCCGCTATAAGGGGACACATAAACGTGATCCATTGATCATGGATGTCTTGAATCATTCTGCGACGTATGTCTCTTGCTGTCCTGAAAATCTTCCTTTGGGAACACCAAGAGACTCTATGAAATTGGTCAATAGTCAAAAATTCCTCCATCCTTATCCTAAAGAGCTTGCACTTCGCTCATATATAAGAAGTGGAAAATGAAGCGCATAATTTGGTTCAGGCGGGACTTGAGAATCTCGGATAATCCACTTCTTTCGTTTGAAGGAGAAGTGCTCCCTATCTTTATTTTTGATACCCGTATTTTACATCAACTTGCAAAAGATGATCGTAGGGTTTCTTATATTTTTCATCAAGTGATAAAGTTAAAAACGTCGCTTCAAACCCTGGGGCTTGATCTGAAAGTTTTTTATGGGGATCCGATTGCAATTTTTACGATGCTAGATCGGAAGGGTTTTGATGAAGTCGTAGCAAGTGGAGATTATGATGCTTACGCGAAAGAGCGAGATATGAAAGTGTCTATGATCTTACCGTTTCGCTTTGTAAACGACACTTATATTTTTCAACCAGAAGAGATTTTAAAAGATGACGGTACGCCTTATCTTGTTTTTACTCCTTTTTATCATAAAGCAAAATCGCTTTTTACCAAGGCGCATTTGCACACCTTTACATCAGTGAAACAAACCTTAGCACAGGATGATTATGAAGGGATCACACAAGTTCAAAATACGACTATTACGCAATTACCTTTGATATTAAAGTCTTTAGGATTTGATGAAGTTAGCTGCAAGATAAAGCCACTTGCCGAAAAGCTTGATGCGCTCAAAGATAAACTTCAAGAATATAAAAAAGAGAGAGATTATCCCGCAATAGATGGTACTTCAAATTTGGCACTTGAACTTCGTTTTGGGGTACTTGGCATCAGAGAGCTTTTACGTTTTTTGGTAGAGCAAAAAAAACAAGGGGTTGATACGGAACCTTTTTTCAGACAACTTATCTTTCGCGATTTTTATGCCTATGTGCTGTACCACTTTCCCCATTTAGCATGGGAAAATTACAAGTATCCATTTAATGGGATAGAAGACAAAGAAAAATTCGCATTATTTTGCAAAGGCAAAACGGGATTTCCTATCGTGGATGCAGGCGTGAGACAACTGATTCAAACGGGGGAAATGCATAACCGTATTCGGATGATATGCGCTTCGTTCTTTACAAAAGATTTACTGCTTCCATGGCAGTGGGGGGAAGCATTTTTTGCAAAACATTTGCTTGATTTTGATGCAGCTTCGAACATACTTTCTTGGCAATGGAGCGCGGGTACCGGTATAGATCCGCAACCTTATTTTCGTATTTTTAATCCATGGCTTCAATCAAAAAAGTTTGATAAAGATGCCATGTATATTAAAAAATGGTTGCCTGAACTTGTCAGTCTCTCTCCGAAAGAAATACATGATGAAAACTTCATGTTTTCTCATAAGATACACCATTATCCCAAGCCGATAGTGGTCCATAAAGAAGCATCACAAAAAGCATTGGCTTATTTTAAACATATGATCGCCTCAGGGGAATAGTTTTAATAAAAAACTGCTGACATGTAGCCGACCACAGACGAAGTATCACCGCTTGTTTTTGCAGATGTTCGGTAATCTATGATGTGTGAAGACAAATGAAATTGTTGGGATGCTAGTACCATCGCTTTGATCCCTGCAAGACCACAGGCTTCGCACCCTTTCAGTTTATCAAGGTCGATGGCTTCAATCCCTTCAATACAATGGTTGTCTAACTCATGTGCTTTGTTAAGTGGATAAAAATGACTGAGGTCAGAACTGATGACAACGATATTTTCCCCATTTTGTAAAAGTGCAATGATGAGGTTTGCCAAAGCATGATCCGAAATATCACTATAAATCAGTTCTATCACTTTTGTTTTTGGAAAGTAGTGCCCTATGATAGGCATTTGCACTTCAGTCGAGTGTTCTCTTTCATGCGCTTTGGGTTCAAATCGAAGATTGAATTTTTTTGCTAAAGCAAAAAGATAAGCACTGTCTATCTGTAAGGGATCGCATGGCGTTTCATAGGCATCATAAAAACTTCCAGAGATCCCTTCAAAGTGATGGTAATGGCTTGGACCGATGACAATAATCCGTTTTGGTTTGGTTGGTTGAAGGAAACGATATGCGGCATTGGCAGTGTAGCCACTAAAAATATAACCTGCATGAGGTACGATGATGGCTCTTGGTTTAATGTCTAAATTTTCAATAGGGGTTTTGAATTGTTTATTCCATGATAAGAATTGTGTTTGGAGCCCTGAACATGTTTGTGGATAAAATGTCCCTTTTACTGCGGCATTTCTTGTGCCATGATTCACTTTGATTCCTTGTATGTTTTCACACGGTAAACTGAAATTTGGGGATGTTGTATCAGACAGTTTTGATCTAAATTGGCTTTTAAGCAAAGAGAATTGAAAAAATCCTCAAATCGAGGCAATTGTTTCCATACTTGAGGTAGGTAAGTTGCTTTTTTTCCGTTAAGATTGAGTATGACACCATCTTCAAAAGGGGTGATGTGTTGTTTGAGATCTTTTGTATCGGTATAAGAGATCGTTTGCCGTTTGGAAAGTATCGAAACCTCTATGGTGATATTTTGAAGTTCATTGATACTCAGTGGTTGAAACCTTGGATCACGTAGTGCAGCCGCTTGGGCATTAGAGATGATGTCTTGATAGAGTGGACCATGGGCTTCTAGTGAGCCTATGCATCCTCGAAGAGATTCATTTGAGCCAGTGGTGAGGGTGACAAAAGAAGCTCCCTGTTCTGCAAGTACAGGAAAAGTTTGCAATGCAGCTTCTATGTCATACTCTACAGGTTGATTAAGTGCGACTAAAATGGCAGCTTTTGCTAAAGCAAGAATCACTTCATTCATACGTATAAATCCCCTTTTTTCTATTCTAGCATACTGGGACTTATTAATGTACTATTTAAGTGAGGCTTGATACAATATCAACAAAATTGTAATGATAAAATTTAAAGGAAAAACCGGTGCGATATTTCTCTATAGTAGTAATTTCAATGGTGTTTTTTTCACTCAATCTTTTTGGTGTTGATGCCACATTAAAGATAGAAAAAGATGTCGAACAGCGTGCGCGTATTGCTCTTATGGATGGTTCAAGTGATCAAAATGAACAAGTGTTCAACATCCTACTTTCTGACCTTAAAATCTCTGGACATTTTTTGCCCGATAGTACGCATTATTTAGGTGATTTTTCTTCGGACTACATCATCCCTGCTTTAAAAAGCAAAGAGTATGTCATCAAATACACCATGGATCAAAGTGCAGGGGCGAAGCTTGTGGTTCGACTTTTAAAAGCTTCTGACGGTAAACAACTTTTCAAAAAAAGTTATGCGATTCCGAGTCAAGCCAAAATGCCATTTCTCATACATAAAGCGATGAGTGATATCAATAATGCTCTGAATTATCCAAGTATTGCATGGGTGAACCGATATGTCGCATATGCAGTTTATACAACATCGGGTCAAAGTGAGATACGCGTGGCAGACTACACGTTTACGTACAAAAAAACGATTATTAAAGGAGGATTGAACCTCTTTCCAAAGTGGGCAGATAGACAGCAAAGAAATCTTTATTATACTTCTTACCAAGGGACACTGCCTGTGTTGTATAAGTTAAATATTTATGACGGAAGCAAAACCAAAATCACCCAATCAGAAGGGATGATGGTGTGTTCTGATGTGAGCGCCGACGGTTCAAAGCTTCTTTTGACCATGGCACCGCAAGGACATGCAGATATTTATGAATTAGACCTAGCAGCTAGACGCCAAACGAGAGTGACAGATTTCCCAGGTATCGATGTCAATGGAAGATATGTGGATGATGAGGCACATGTCGTTTTCATCTCAAACCGTTTAGGATATGCCAATGTATTTAAAACATCAATTAGTGGAGGTGGCGCATCGCAAGTCGTGTATCATGGGCGTAATAACAATGCCTGCGATGCTTTCGGCGATAAGATAGTGTATTCAAGTAGAGAGAGCAATAATGCGTTTGGAGATAACACTTTCAATCTGTATCTCTCTTCATCATCCAGTGGTGATACAAGACCGATCACCACTACAGGATCGAATCAATTTCCTCGTTTTTCTATAGATGGTGACGTGGTGCTCTTTTTAAAACAAACGGGTCAAACTACATCGATAGGATATACCAATCTTTCGAGTGGACAAAGTTTGCTTTTCCCGTTTCATGATAGAAAAGTACAATCTATTGATTGGTAATTAAAATAAAAAATTTAAAAAAGGATTTACAATGATATACAGCAAAAAACATACATTATGGGCAGCGGCATTCGCCGTTTCATTTTTATTTAGCGGATGTGGACAACTTTCACCAGACATGAAAAACAATGCACTAGATGCAGACCATATTGAGGGTGATACGGTAAGCATCGATGAAAATGGATATGGTAACTACAACAGTAGCGCTGACGGATTTAAAAGTATTTATTTTGATTTCGCGGATTATTCCATTGCAGGAAGAATGGAAAGCAATATGAATCACAATACCGAGTTAGCAGGACAAACATCTTCTAAAATCAAAATCGAAGGTAACTGTGATGAATTTGGTACTGATGAGTACAACTATGCACTTGGATTAAAACGTGCAAAAGCGGTGAAAGATGCTATCGTTGCACAAGGGATCGATGCCAATAAAATCATCATGGTAAGTTTCGGTGAAAGTAAGCCGGTATGTACAGATTCGACTGATAGTTGTTACGAAAGAAATAGAAGAGTGGATCTTCGTTTGGTGAAGTAAAATTAGTATGTGTTTGAAAATGAAACGTTCTTTTCTTCACGTCTGTGTGATGGTCATTGCGAGTACGCTATGGGCATCTGCTCAAGCAGACTTGAATACAAATGAGGAGTTGCATGAAGAGACATCTTCTGCATCGATGTTTGGGTTCGAAAGTAATGAGGCTGAGATTCAGGAAGAAACGCCTAGGTACACACCACCTAAAAAAATCTCATTAGAACAACGCGTGTTGCAACAAGGGGAGAAGATAGCAGGATTAATCTCTGTCGTTGAAGGGCTGAGTGCCTCACTCTATGAATTGCAACAAGCTGAAGAAAAACGTAAAATATCGAATGAAGATCAAATTGCCTTGCAAAAACTTATCAGCAGGATCGATGAGATCAATGCAACGTATGTGAGTAAAGAAGAATTAAAGCGATTGATGGAAGATCAAAAATCGCTTCCTGCAAAGGCAGACGAAGTGCAGGCATCTTCACCTTCTGTAACTGCAAGTAACGAACAACTTTATAGTGAAGCAGTTCGACTTTATATGAAGCAAAGTTATGATGACGCAAAAGAGAGATTTTTGGTCACGGCAAATAAAGGGTATAAACCAGCAGCTTCTCATTATTATCTAGGGGAAATCGCTTATTATACAAAACATTATGAAGAGGCGATAGGGTACTTTAAAAAAAGTGCTGGTCTTTACGACAAAGCCTCTTATATCGATACGTTGCTTTTTCATACGGCTGTTTCACTTGAGAACAGCGGTAAAAAAGATGAAGCGAAAGCTTTTTATCAAAATATTGTAGAAAATTATCAAGGTAAAAAAACTGCGAAACTCTCACAGGATAGATTAAAAAGGTTATAAAATAAAATGACACTGAAAATTATTTTTATTTTCTCTATGCTGATTTTTTCCATATTAAATGCAGAAGAACAACCAGTTCCGCTTCCTATCATAGGTACGGAAACAATCCCTCTTTCTAAAACAGTTTTTAAGTCACTTGAAAAGGGTGGTGAAAAGATTGTTGATTTAACAGGAGAAAATTTCATTGTTGTTTCGGTACGTGAATTCGGAAGTGATGGCAGATTTTATGCTGTAGACCGTGACGGTACGGTATGGTGGAGTTCTGCCATTACTTCGGGAGCAGAAGAGTATCGCACCCCTTCAGGGATCTTTACGATTTTTCAAAAGAAACGCTATCATATGTCCAACCTTTATCCAGATGAAAATGGTACCAACAATATGGACTATATGATGAAGTTTAAGGATGATGGTACCGCACTGCATTCTGGAGATGTGGATTGGCTTTCGCATGGATGTATCCATATCGATCCTAAAGATGTTCCAGTGATTTATAACTGGTCTAATTATGAAACAAAAGTGGTTGTCACAAGACATACCTATATGCCTTTTGCCAAAGAAGACTTGGATCTGATTTATAATGGTAAGGGTGTACTGAAAAATTAGTTATTTGTTTTGGCTGAGTTCTATGGCTCTATCGTAAGCATTTTTAATCGTTTTTTTGCAAAGGGCTTCAAGCGCTCCCTCTTCAAGTATTTTGCATCCAGCTTCTGTGGTTCCTTTTGGACTCATAACTCTTTTAGCAAAAGGTAGAGGTTCTTCATTCTGAATGATGGTTCCAAACCCATCAAAAAGACCGCGCATAAGGGTTAAGCTCTCTTCTTTGCTTAATCCTTGTTCTATAGCACCTTGCACTAACCCGTTTGCAAAAAGTGCCAAATACGCCGGCCCAGAACCAGCAAGTGCAGTAGCAATATTGATCGCATTTTCATCTCGGAGCCAAAGGGTCGAACCTATAGCCTGCATCAGCGTAAGCGCTTCCGCTTTTCCTGCTTCATCTCCTGTAAGTGTCGTCATACTTTTGCCTACACTTGCAGCGAGATTTGGCATTGATCGTATAGTGATTGTTGGGTGAAAAGCTTTTTTAAGTGTGGCGATACTGGTACCTGCAAGTACAGATAAAAGTAAACGAGGTGTACCTTGGAGTTGTTTTTGTATCTCATCTACATTTTGTGGTTTGACACAAAGCATCACTGTTTTATCTTCCATATTGAAGTCATTGATATCGTGCTTAAGGATTTGGGTTCCTAATGCTTTTTCAAATTGGAGTAGTTTATCTTGATTGCGTCCGACCACTTCGATAGTGTAATTTTTTTTAAGTCCATTTGCGATACTTAAGGCCATATTTCCATTACCTATAAATGTAATTGTTTGCATGTAGCTACTTCCTCTCTTTGAATGGCAAAGATTATACCATTATTAGTATTTATTTGTTAAAATCGTTTTTGACAACCAAAATGAGGAAGAGTAGATGGAAGCATTTTTGAAAGAAGCCAAAGCATCAAGCAGAGTGATATCTCAGCTTGGAAGTGCCCAAAAAAATAGAATTTTAAAAGAGATGGCGGAGGCATTACGCCAAAATAAAAGTGAAATTCTTCAAGCCAATGCTATAGATATGCAACATGCCGACAAAGAAAATCTCGCACCTTCACTCAAAGATAGACTTTACTTAGATCAAGGACGTATTGAAGCGATGGCAGTCGCAATCGAGGAAATCGCTGCACTTAAAGAGCCCGTAGGACGTGTGCTTGAAGGGTGGATGACAGAAAGTGGTCTAAAGATCGAAAAAGTATCGGTACCTATCGGAGTCATAGGGATTATTTATGAATCTCGTCCAAATGTCACATCTGATACCGCAGCACTTAGTTTCAAGTCTTCCAATGTATGTGTTCTTAAAGGCGGTAAAGAGGCACAATCTTCGAATGAAGCCATTGCCAAAGTGTTGCGGGGTGTGTTAAAAACCAATGAACTTCCTGAAGCATTGATTTCATTGATCCCAGATGCATCACGTGAAGGGGTGAGCAAGCTGATCAAAATGGATAAATATGTCGATCTTATCGTGCCACGCGGCGGCGAAGGTCTTATCCGTTATGTGAGCGAAAACGCTTCTGTCCCTGTGGTCAAACATGATAAAGGGCAGTGTCACACTTATATCGATGAGGATGCAAATATTGAAAATGCGATTGCTATTGCGCTCAATGCAAAAGTGCAAAGACCAGGTGTGTGTAATGCGATGGAGACATTGCTTGTAGATGAAGCGATTGCTAAAGAGGTATTGCCACAACTTAAAGAAGCTTTTGATTCTGCACATACGGAGCTCAAAGGATGCGCTTTGACCCAAGAAAGTATCGATGTGGCACCTGCGACCGATGTCGATTATGACACTGAATATTTGGCAAATATTTTAAATATCAAAGTGGTTAAAGGGGTAGAAGGTGCGATCGAGCATATTATCCGATTTGGGTCTGGACACTCTGAAGCGATCATTACGGAAAATATCACAACGGCAGAAATCTTTTTAAACAGTATTGATGCAGCAGCAGTGTATGTCAATGCTTCGACACGATTTACAGACGGCGGGGCGTTTGGTTTTGGTGCAGAAGTGGGGATTAGCACAAACAAACTTCATGCGCGTGGTCCGATGGGGATAGAGGGATTGACAACGTATAAATTTAAAATTTATGGTTCAGGACAGACAAGATAGAGCCTAAGCCTCACTAAAGTTTGATTCGTTAGAATGTCACAAAATTAACATAGAGGAATATAGCATGACAATTACAAATGAAAATTGCGTAGTCGGAATCGAATACGAAGTAAAACAAGCAGGCACAACAGAAGTCGTAGATTCAAATAAAGGTGGTGAACCCTTAGAGTTTATTGTTGGTATGGGGCATATCATCCCTGGACTTGAGAAGGCACTTGTAGGTATGTCTCAAGGTGAAAGCGGAGACGTGCTTGTTTCTGCAGTAGAAGCGTATGGTGAGTTTAACCCAGAAGCGATGCAAACACTCCCTATCGATCAATTTGAAGGTGTAGATTTGAAAGAAGGTATGACACTTTACGGACAAGGTGAGCATGGTGAAACGGTCCAGGTTACAGTCAAATCATTTAACGATAAAGAAGTAGAAATCGATTTCAATCACCCATTGGCAGGTAAAGATTTAATGTTTTCTGTGACAGTGCTTAGCGCCAGAGAAGCAACAGCAGATGAGATCTCTTCAGGTATCGTCGGTGGTGCTAAAGAGGGTGGTCACTGTGGTTCAGGATGTGGTTGCCACTAATATTCCTATCGCTAATGGAGAATGATGTTCTCCATTAGTTTCTTTTTCTTCTTTTTCTTCTTTTTTTTCATTATCCTCATATAAATGTCTATTGCTTTTCCCTCCCATCTAATGTAAAAATGGTAAAATACATAAAATATTTAGAAGGATACGTATGTCAATGAAATGTGCATTTTTATTTCCGGGACAAGGTTCTCAAGCAGTAGGTATGGGGAAAGACTTTTTCGACCACTCTGAAGTGGCAAAGCAAATGATAGCAGAGGCTTCTCAGAAAACTGGGATTGACTTTAAGCATCTTCTTTTTGAAGAAAACGATCAATTGGGTCAAACAGAGTTTACGCAACCAGCGATATTGCTAGTGAGTAGTATAGCACATAGACTTTTTGTCGATGCCACAGGGATCAAACCCGCATTAACATTAGGCCATTCTTTGGGTGAATTTAGTGCATTGGTAGCAAGCGGTGCACTCGATGTGATCGATGCAGTGGCACTGGTCAATTTACGTGGCAAATTGATGGCACAAGCCTGTGAAGGTCAAGATGTAGGGATGTTGGTCAGTCTTGGGCTTGATGATGCAGAAGTAGAGCGTATCACAGCAGAACAGCGTGATGCAGGTAAAAAAGTATGGGCGGTGAATTATAATGCAGAGGGGCAGATCGTGGTAGCAGGGATCAAAAGTGACTTAGAGCAAATTGTAGAGCCGCTCAAAGAGGCAGGAGCTAAAAGGGCGATGTTGCTTGATATGTCTGTGGCAAGCCACTGCCCACTTTTAGAGAGTGCCTCAGCGCCACTTGAAGCAAAACTTAAAGAGATGCTTCAAGAGACATTTATCGCACCAGTGATCTCTAATGTGACAGCAAAACCTTATCTGACTAAAACGGAAGCGTTAGAGTTGCTTCCTAAACAATTGGTAGAACCGGTACTCTATAAGCAAAGTATTGCGACTATTGATGCTGAGGTGGATTGTTATATCGAATTTGGACATGGCAATGTACTCAAGGGGTTGAACCGTAAAGCGACAACCAAACCCCATTTTAATGTATCGGATATGGCTTCTTTAGAAGCGACTATTGCGGCAATCAAAGAGCTATAATGTCTAAAATAGCGATCATGGGGGCGATGCCTGAAGAGGTGGAGCCTATCGTTTTAGAGCTTGAAGATGTGACTAAAATACTGTATGGTGAGAACACTTATTATCAAGGAAAATACCATGGGAAAGAAGTGGTAGTGGCTTATTCTAAGATAGGCAAAGTGTTTGCTGCACTTACAGCGACCACACTGATAGAAAAATTTGGTTGTACCCAATTGCTTTTTTCAGGTGTGGCTGGTGGGATTAGTAATGATTTAAAGATTGGAGATTTGATCATCGCTAAAGCACTGTGTCAGCACGATCTTGACATTACTGCTTTTGGACACCCTTATGGATATGTGCCAGAAGGAAGTGTGATGATCGATACAGATAGTCATTTACGTCATGTAGCAAAAGAGGTTGCCAGAAACAAAGGAGTCTCTCTTAAAGAGGGGATCATCGCAACGGGAGATCAGTTTGTAGCTGATCCAAGCAGAAAAGAGTGGATTGGCGATACCTTCAATGCAAATGCGTTAGAGATGGAAGGGGCAAGTGTCGCAGTGGTATGTAAAGCATTGCAAATACCATTTTTCATTTTACGTGCTATTTCTGATAGTGCCGATATGGATGCCGGATTTGACTTTGATACTTTTTTGGAAAGTTCTGCAAAAGTTTCCGCAGATTTTATTTTGCGAATGGTAGATGCGATTGAAGCATGAGAGATATAAAAAAGCCTTGATCAGTAAAAAATTACTGAAACTAGTAGGTCAAACCAATGCCGAATTTAGACTCATAGGTGAGGGGGATAAGGTACTTGTAGGTTTGAGTGGAGGTAAAGACTCTTTGGCTTTGATTCATTTGTTAAAACATATGCAACAGCATGCTCCTTTTGATTTTGAATTTGAGGCATGCACGATCAAATATGGTATGCCGGATGAACATTACACTTTTTTGGAAGCCCATTGTAAAGAGTATGGGATCCAACATACCATTTACGATACTAATATCTATGAGATATCTAACGATACGATTCGGGAAAATTCCTCTTTTTGTTCTTATTTTTCACGTATGAGAAGAGGGGCACTGTATAATTTTGCAGAAAAAGGTCAGTTTACGAAAGTGGCATTAGGGCACCATTTTGATGATACGGTTGAGAGTTTTTTTATGAATATGTTCTACAACGGAAGCATGAGAGCTTTAGCACCGATCTATAAAACAGGTAGAGGTTTTCATCTTATCCGCCCACTCATTCAAGTCAGAGAGTCTCAATTACGTGCGTTTGCTCAAGATAATGATCTAAATGTCATAGGAGATGAAGCGTGTCCAGCGATGCTCAAAGAGGTGAAGATGCCTCACGCTCGTGCTTCTACAAAAGCATGGCTTCATGAGCTTGAGAAAGAGCACAAAGATATTTTCAAGATGTTTAGAGCTTCTTTTAAACATATTCATGATGATACGTTTTTAGATCAGAGTCGTTGGATACGTGACGATATCAAAGAGTAATCATGCACCATTTTAACGTTGCCAAAGCAGGAAGATTAGACAAAGTTTTAACACAGCAGTTAGAAGCAAGCCGCAATCAAGTAGAAAGATTGATCAAAGATGGTTTAGTCTCTGTAAATGGCACAGCCACCACCAAAACAAGTTTTAAAGTGATGGAAGGTGATGAGGTAACGTATCTGTTGAAGGAGGCTGAAAAAAAAGAGGCACTTCCTATAGATTTTGATGTAGAGATATTGTATGAAGATGAAGCGATTTTGGTGATCAATAAACCGAGTGGTTTAGTGGTCCATCCTGCGCCTTCTGTCAAAGATTCTACATTGGTAGACTGGCTGATACATAAAGGGATTTCGCTCTCTACCATCAGTGGAGAAGAGAGACATGGGATCGTGCACCGTATCGATAAAGAGACCACTGGCGCGCTTGTGATCGCAAAAACAAATGCGGCGCATGAGGCATTGAGTTTGCAGTTGCAAGATAAGAGTATGGGGCGTTATTATTTGGCGTTGATTGATTACCCGCTCAAAGAGAATACGATCGTCGATGCGCCGATCGGACGCAATCCAAACAATAGACTTAAAATGGATGTGATCCCTGAAGGAAGAAATGCCAAAACAGCCTTTTTAAAACTGCTGACCAATGAAGCAAATATAGAATTGATTGCTGCAAAACTTTTCACAGGGAGAACCCATCAAATCAGGGTTCACCTGAGTCGACTTGGACGGCATATCTTAGGAGATGAGTTATATGGATTTAAGAGCAAAACAGCTAAAATCGCACGAGTGAATTTGCATGCTTATCTACTGTATCTTGTCCACCCGGTTAGTGGTGAAAAAATGGAATTTGTTGCGCCCCTTTTTGAAGATATGAAGCAATACATTTTTACCCATTTTAAGCAAGATGACGTAGAAGCAAAAATCGATCCAGACAAACTCAATGCACTTTTTAAAAGTGAATTTAATTAAGCAGGAACTATGCCTCATTTAAAAGTAAAACCGTTTGATCTCTCTTTAATGGATGAGAAATTAGAAAAAAATCCTTTGGTGACTTTTGTTGCAAAAGCATTCAATTGTGAAGAGAGATTGTTGGGTATTAGCTATAGTGGAGAAGCTTTTTTGCTTCAGCTTAAAAAAGATCCAAAAGGATATTTGCTGAAGTATGACAAGGTGACCAGACCATTGAAAGTGCAACTTCTAAAAGAAGCATTGCAACATGTGGTGGAGGCATTGGAGCTGGAAGTGCTCTCTTCAAATATTGCTATATCTAACACGAAAGCGCCCCTTTCATCAGAATATTTTAAAAAGATAGAAGCCTTTGAGTCCATTATGTACCCTAAAGAGAAAGTGTCTGTTGAGGTGGGATTTGGTAGTGGACGTCACTTGTTGCATCAAGCAAAAAAAAATCCAGACACTCTTTTTATCGGACTTGAGATCCACACCCCATCGGCACAGCAAGTGTTGAAGCAAATAGAGCTTCAATCGATTGAAAATATTTGGGTAGTCAACTACGATGCAAGACTCTTTTTAGAAATGTTGCCATCCAATATTTGCGAGAAGATATATGTCCATTTTCCTGTCCCTTGGGATAAAAAACCACATAGACGCGTCATAAGCCCAAGCTTTTTAGAAGAGTCTTTGAGGGTATTGTACCCAGGCGGACAACTTGAATTGCGTACCGACAGTGATAACTACTTTTGGTATGCACTCGAGACATTTTTTGCCATACCCAAAGCAGAAGTAACCGTACGTAAAAATGAAGCACTTGAGGTAACGAGTAAATATGAAGCCAGATGGCTGAAACAGGAAAAAGATATCTATGATGTGTATGTGAAATCGATGCAACTCTCTCCTGCGAAAAATGAACCTGCCCAGTTTAATTTTCATGGTGTAAAATATAAATCAGAGATAGAAAATCGCTTACCAAAAGAGGCGTTGGTTTTTGAAAATTATTTTGTCCATTTTGAGCGAATTTACAAGATAGATCCTCAAGGGTTGTTGATCAAGGCTGCTTTTGGAAGTTTTGATCGTCCTGAGCACAAATATATTCTCTTAGGAGAAGAGGGGTGTAGCTATTTTGCCTCTGAACCAGTGAAAACGAGTGTCAATCATCTAGCGCATCAAACGACCGTAGAGCAATTGATGCAAATGCAAGGAGCCTAAAAAATGTCCAATGTGATTCATGCTTCACGTTTAACGCTGACCTATCCAGGGGCAGATGAAAATATCATCGAAGATGCCAATTTCTCGATCAAAAAAGGGGAATTTGTTTTTATCACAGGGCCGAGTGGTTCAGGTAAATCGACACTCCTTAAATCCCTTTATGGACAACTCAAGCCCACTGATGGCAGTTTGATAGTGGGTGGAGAGGAACTAACCAAGATCGGCACAAGAAAGTTGCAAGAGTTACGAAAACATATGGGGATCATTTTCCAAGATTATAAACTGGTGAATGAATGGACAGTCAAAAAGAATGTGGTGCTTCCTCTTATGATCGCTGGGTATTCGACTCAAGTGCAGGAAACACAAGCCAAAAGATTGTTGCAACATGTCAAGATGGCAAACCACGCTGAAAAATATCCGCTAGAATTAAGTGGAGGAGAACAGCAGCGTGTCGGAGTGGCAAGAGCATTGGCAAAAAATCCAGTGGTGATACTTGCTGATGAACCTACGGGGAACCTTGATGACTATTCTTCGAATGTGATTTGGGACTTGATGGAAAATGCATGTCAGCAGCTCAATACGACGATTTTGGTCGTGACCCATAAGATTCCTACTACGTTCTCTTTACCGTATAGACATTTTATCCTCGAAAGCAAGGGTGTATATGAAGTCCATTAAAAATCATTTGATGTTTATTTTGCCACTGATGGCGATTTTGCTGGGTATCGAATTTTATCTTGTGTTTGAACGCACCACAGTCAGTTTTGAAAGGGGGCTTAAAGAGGGATATTCGATGTTGGCAGTGACAAAGAATCCGATGAAAGTTTCAGCCTTCAAAGCACTTAATTCGCATGTGAGTAGCATAGAAGAGATTAAACGAGAAGGGATCGTTTTGCAGGTGACTAAAGGTGAAAACCAAAGTAATAGCAAAGAGATACTCGCGGAATTACCTTACTTTTACAATGTGAGATTAGATGCGTATCTTCATATGTCAGATGTAGATCAGATCAAAAAAGACCTTGAAAAAGATGGTGGCATTAGCAGAGTCGAAACATTTAGCAGCAGTTACAGTTCGAGTTATAAACTCTTTATTTTGATCAAATTGGTTTTAAAAGCATTTATTATTTTTATGACGTTAGTAAGTCTCTTTTTGATCTTAAAGCAAATGGAGATCTGGAAATATGCCCATAAAGAGCGCATGCAGGTGATGGAAATATTTGGTGCACCGATGATGTTAAGGTCGGGAGTACTTTTTAGGATTGCCTTTATTGATGCGCTTTTTTCTACGTTTTTTGTTTCAATTGTTTTTTTATATATGAAATTTGCTTGGGCACCTCGAAGCGGTATTGAAATTATGATGGAAAAGCAAGAAGCACTATTTAATATAGGGGATATCGGGATTTTACTCTCTTCTTCTTTGTTCATCGTCATCGTGGCAGTGTATAGCGTCGCGTTTAGCAACAAAGGAGCTTAGGGGTGAAGTATTTTCTTCTTCTTTGCTTTTCTAGTATGACATTTTTGCACAGTGCAACTACGGTGACGAAAATTGCAGATTCTAAAAAAAATCTTTCCCAAACCACTATAGCAAAAAAAAATACCAGCAGACAATTAGAGAAAATTGCTCAAGATATCCAATCGGCCGAAAAAGATATCGTTGCACTGGAACAAAAAATATCCGAACTCGAAAAAGAACAAAAAAACTTTGAGAAAGAATATGGTGTGTTAAAGAAAGAGTTGCAAAATTCTGAAGAAGATTTGATCCAAACGAACCAAATTTTGGGGCAAAAGCATAAACGGTTTATCTCTTTGCTTTCTGAGCAATTTTCGATCGTTTTTGCTATGGAAAAGGCACATGAAGCTACTAGGGAATCGATCCTTTTAGAGGAAGTTTACAGAGCATATCAAAAACAAAATGCGAAAATGTTGGGAACCATGAGAGAGGATATCGCGAAGTTAAAAAAGCAAAAAGAAGATAAAACATACCTGCGCAATAAAACAAAAAACAACATAGACACTATCGTAAAAAAACGTGAAGAGTATGAGCGCCAAAAGTCCAAAAAAGAACAACTACGCAAAACACTCGCCAAAGATGAAGAAAAATACAATGAAAGACTTACTAAGATCGTAGATAGGCAAAATTCTCTTCGCACTACGTTGGCACAACTCAATGTTTTGCATGCCAAAGAGGTGCAAGTCGCCCAAAAAAGAGCTGAAGCCGAGAAAGAAGCGATGCGCATGGAAAAGCAAAGACAAAGAGAAGCACGTGAAGCACAATCACTTGCACGTGCCAAAGCTCGTAAAGCGGAAGATGCATTGAAAAATGCACAAACAGAACCTGAAAGAGAAAAAGCACGATTAGCCGTAGATGAAGCTAAAAAAGAGCAACAAGAGGCATATAAAGAGAGTGAAAGAGTCAGACAAGTGAACTCCTCTTACCAGCAGTCATCGACCTATGCATATCGTGGGAGTAAAACGATTTCACCATTATTTGGAGCAAAAATTACTAAAAAATTCGGTACATATATGGATCCTATTTATAAGATCAAAATATTTAACGAATCGATAACATTAAAAGCACCTGTAGCCAATGCAAAAGTAAAAAATGTACTGAACGGAAAAGTGGTTTTTGCAGGGAAAAGTAGTATGTTGGGGAATGTCGTTGTCGTTTCTCATAATGACAGAATACACACAGTGTATGCAGGACTTTCCAAAATTGCACCGACGATTCATACTGGCACAAAGATCCAAAAAGGATATGTGGTCGGGAAAGTGAATGAAAAACTGATTTTTCAAGCGACGAAAGATTCGAGACATATCGACCCTTTGAAGTTGATACAAATCTAATTTTCAACCACTTTTCGGTATAATCGCGAAATTATACAAAGGTGCATCTGTGACGAAAAGAGTATTGGTAAAATTTTCTGGTGAAGCTTTAGCGGGAAAAGAAGGGTATGGTATCGATACTCAAATCCTTAACTTTATAGCAGGTGAGATCAAGTCGCTTGTAGACAACGGTGTTGAAGTCGGCATCGTTGTGGGGGGTGGAAATATCATCCGTGGTGTGACTGCTGCTGCAGATGGAATCATCAAAAGAACTTCTGGCGATTACATGGGGATGTTAGCTACCGTGATTAATGGTGTGGCGATCCAAGAAGCGTTGGAGCATGCTGGACTTGAAGCAAGACTTCAGTCGGCGATCGACATGCAAGAGATCGGCGAAGCGTTTATCGTAAGACGCGCGAGAAGACACCTTGAAAAAGGGCGTGTGGTGATCTTCGCTGGTGGTACAGGTAACCCTTACTTTACGACAGATACTGCAGCGACATTGAGAGCTTCTGAGATAGAGTCAGAACTTTTGATCAAAGCGACAAAAGTTGATGGTGTGTATGACAAAGATCCAAATAAGTATGATGATGCAGTCAAACTTGATGTGATATCTTACGATCAAGCATTGTCGGATCATATTAAAGTCATGGATGATACAGCGATCGCCTTGGCAAAAGAGAATGGGTTGCCTATTGTGGTGTGCAATATGTTTGAAAAAGGGAATCTTTTAGCGATCGTCAAAGGTGATATGAGTCTTTGTTCTATCGTAAAATAGCAACAAATTATAAAGGAAAAAAGTATGAGAACAGAACAATTAACAGCAGAAGCATTAAAAAATGTAGATTACGATAAATATCTTTTGGCAAATGCAGTAGGTAAAAGAGCAGAGGCTATTGCAAATGGTGCAAAGATACTTTTAAATCAAGATACTTCGGGTATGAAAAATGCAGACATTGCACTTCAAGAGATAGCTGAAGGTAAGATCACAGTTACGCTAGAAGGGTAATACCCATTGGATGCTTTTTTAGATAAAGCTAAACACATAGATACCATAGAGGGGGCGAAATCTCTTTTATGGGAAGTCCTTGGAGCACCTTGCGGTGATACACTTAAGGCGCTAGAACTTTCCTTAAATGCCCATCAAGGTCAAGTACGAAAAAGCGGTGAGCCTTACATCGTCCACCCCATCTTGGTCGCGGCAATTACAGCCAAAATTTCCAATGATGAAAAGATGGTACAAGCCGCACTGCTGCACGATGTTGTCGAAGATACAGATTATACTATCGAAGAGTTGGAAAAAGTATTTGGAGATGATGTTGCACACATGGTGGAGGGGCTTACTAAAATTGTCCAAATTCGCGATGAAGAGTTGGCCCCTTCTGGTTCGGATGAGAGGCTTATCAACTCTGCATTGACGTTTAGAAAGATGTTGATTGCTTCGATCAAAGATGTCCGTGTGCTTGTCATCAAGCTTTGCGACAGACTTCATAATATGGTCACACTTGAGGCTTTAAGTCCTGAAAAACAAAGACGTATCGCAGAAGAGACACTCGTCGTCTATGCACCGATCGCGCATAGACTCGGTATTTCAATGTTGAAAAATCAGCTCGAAGATTATAGTTTTCGCTATATCTATCCAGAAGATTATCAAACGATAGATCGATATATTCAGTCCAATTCTCAAAACCTCAAATTTAAACTCAATGCATTTATCCAAAAAGTAGATGCCATGATGCAAAAAGATGGCTTTAAAGAGGGGGATTTTGAGATCCTTGGGCGGGTGAAGCATTACTACTCTATTTACTTAAAAATGCATCGCAAAGGGGTAAGTATAGAAGAAGTTTTAGATCTTCTTGCGATTCGTATTATTGTAAAAAAACCTATCGGATGTTATCGTGTTTTGGGATTGTTGCACTTGACATTTACCCCTTTGATCTCAAGATTTAAAGATTATATCGCTGTCCCTAAAGAGAATGGATACAAAACGATCCATACGACACTTTTTGATGAAGAAGGGATTGTTGAGGCGCAGATACGTACCGAAGAGATGCACCAGCTTGCTGAGTATGGTGTTGCCGCACACTGGAAATATAAAGGTGGTGGCAGCAACAGTGTAAATTTAGCATGGCTTGAGAGTTTGCACTATCAAAACGAATCAGTAGAAGAGTTTTATGAGTTGGCAAAATCAGATCTTTTTTCTGAAGATATCACTGTATTTTCACCAAAAGGGGATTATTTTACCTTACCAAAAGGCTCTACGGCACTTGATTTTGCGTATGCTGTCCACTCTAAGATCGGGATGAATGCTTCAGGCGCATTGGTCAATAAACAAAATGCTTCACTTTTAACGGTTTTAAAAAATGGAGATATTGTTAAGATCATCAAAGACAATGATCCGCATCTTTATTGTTCTTGGCTTGATACGGTAAAAACCTCTAAGGCGAAAGATGGGATCCGGAGCTCTTGTAGAGCGAGGTTAAGGGAATCTGATACTTTGAGTGCTTACAATATCTTAGCGACGCTTTTTTCTCAAAAGAGTGAAGATGTCGAAAGATTTATTGATGAGATACATCAAAAAGATTCGATCTATAAACTTCCTTCAAGACTTGATTATTTTAAAGATATCACTTATAAAGTTGCAGAGTATATCGGGACGAAAGAGGTTCGTTTTTGGGAAGTGTTGAAAAAAGGGTATAAAAAGCCAAATTTAAAAGAGTTGGAACATTTTAAATTTTATGCCAACAAAACGATCGAAGGGGTTGAATTTGATTATTGTTGTCACCCAAAAGTAGGCGATCAAATCGTTGCATTTTATAAGGGGAGTAAAGCTATTATACACCACAAATTGTGCAAGAAAGCCTACGAGAAGATGTTGGCAGGTGAAGCGATGCTTTATGTAAGCTGGCGTAGTTCGAAACTTTCACGCTATCGCTTAACCATTAGTCTCCAAAATAAAAAAGGTATTTTGGCAGATTTACTAACAAAATTGTCTGATTTTGATCTCAACATTTTAAGCATTGAACTAGGGATTCGAAACTCAGAACAAGCCGAATATTGTCAAATCGATGTTGAGAGCAGCGAATCGAAAAAACATATACTTGCAGAAAAAATCTCTAAAGGGTTTAAACTCATTGAGATTATCAGTTTAGATGATGCATATAACAAATAATAAGGGATAGTAAAAATGGTACAAAAAGCGTTAGAAGAGATCGGTAGAGGTTGTGCAGAGATCATCGATATGGAGAGGGTTGAAAAACTTGTTTCGAAGTATTACGATGATGGTATGACTTATACCGTAAAAGCAGGATTTGATCCTACTGGAGCAGACTTGCATTTGGGTCATACAGTTCTTCTTCAAAAGCTTAAAACATTTCAAAACCATGGGGCAAAAGTGCAGCTTCTCATCGGTGATTTTACTGCTACCATCGGAGACCCGACAGGGAAAAGTGAAACCCGAAAAGTGTTAGACAGCGATACCATTATGGCAAATGCAAAAACCTATCAGGATCAAGTGTTTAATATCTTGGATGAGAGCAAAACGGAAGTAGTTTTCAACTCTACATGGTTAAATCAGCTTGGTGCGGGAGGTTTGGTCGCTCTTACAACGACGTTTAGTGTCGCACGTATGTTGGAAAGAGATGATTTTGAAAAACGTTATCGAGGTGAGCAGAGTATCGCTATCTCTGAATTTTTATATCCTTTGCTTCAAGGATATGATTCTGTAGTATTGAAAAGTGATATCGAAATAGGGGGAACCGATCAGAAGTTTAACTTGCTGATGGGAAGACATCTCCAAAGAGTGTATGAGACAGGGAAAGAACAAGCAGTACTGATGATGCCTATTTTAGAAGGGCTCGACGGAGTGCAAAAAATGAGTAAATCGCTCAATAACTATATTGGTATTACTGAAGAGCCAAATGCTATTTATGCTAAAACGCTTTCAATTTCTGATGATTTGATGTGGCGTTATTATGAGCTTTTGAGTGAGAAATCTTTATATGAGATCGCTACGTTAAAAGAAGCGGTCCAAAAAGGGGAAGTGCATCCTAAAATCGCGAAAGAAAATCTCGCTTTAGAACTGGTCATTCGGTTTTATAATGAAGAGTTAGCTACACTAGCCAAGGCAGAATTTGATAACGTTTTTAAAGCAAATCAGCTTCCTACAGATATGAATGAAGTAGAAGTGGAAGAGGGAATATGGATCTGCAAGGCATTGGTAGATGCCGGGATAGAACCATCCACCTCGCAAGCGAGACGCGATATCAAACAAAATGCGGTGAGTATGGATCAGAAAAAAATTTCCGATGATACCTTGAACCTTCAGGCGGGAGAATATATCTTGCAAGTAGGAAAAAGAAAGTTTGCGAAAGTGAAGGTAAGATAGTGGCATTTAAATCATTGAAAATCGGAAAATATACGATTGAAAAGCCTATTATCCAAGGGGGTATGGGTGTAGGTGTCTCTTGGGATCAATTGGCTGGAACGGTCTCTAAAGAAGGTGGGCTTGGTGTCATCTCTGCAGTTGGTACAGGTGTCTATGAAAACAGAAAATATGCCCATAAAGTGGTCGGAGATAATAGACCTTTGGAAGTAGAGAATTTTTATTCCAAAGAGGCACTGTTCAAAATTTTTGAGAATGCGCGTAAGATCTGTGGCGATAAACCATTGGCTGCGAATATTCTTTATGCTATCAATGATTATGACAGGGTAGTGCGAGATGCTTGTGAAGCAGGTGCAAACATCATTATCACTGGTGCGGGTTTGCCGTTGACGATGCCTGATGCAGCAAAAGAGTATCCTGATGTTGCACTTGTACCTATCGTATCTACAGCGAAGGCGCTTAAAATTTTATGCAAACGTTGGCAAAAATCTCATGGAAGACTTCCTGACGCCGTGATCGTCGAGGGCCCTTTGAGCGGGGGGCATCAAGGGTTTAAATATGAAGAGTGTTTTCTCCCTGAAAATCAACTTGAAGCGATTCTCCCTCCTGTTGTAGAAGAAGCAAAAAATTGGGGATCTATGCCTATCATTGCTGCGGGTGGTGTGTGGGATCATGACGACATTGTAAGGATGATGGAGCTTGGTGCAGATGGTGTGCAAATGGGTACACGATTTATCGGTACGGTCGAGTGTGATGCAAGTGATGTGTTTAAAAATCTGATCGTCAGCGCGAAAGAAGAAGATATTCAGCTTTTCAAATCACCGGTAGGCTATCCGGCACGCGGTGTAAAAACCAATCTTCATAAAATGATCGAAGAAAAAACCGCACCAAAAGTGGCTTGTATCTCCAACTGTGTGGCGCCATGCCATAGAGGAGAAGAAGCAAAAGCTGTAGGGTACTGTATCGCAGATAGGTTGAGTGATGCGTATGATGGGAATCTGGAAAAAGGACTTTTCTTCACCGGAGCAAACGGATATCGTTTAAATGAGATCATTACGGTTAAAGCGTTGATGGATAAATTGATGCAGGGTGAGAAATAGTTCGATTATGCGTTGGTTAAGTAGGGTTTTTATTGTCATATTACTCTTGCATAGTGGGCTTTTTGCTAAGCCTATTTTCGTCAAAAAAGCTTTAGTGCATCAGGGAGAGTTGCAGCTCTATTTCTCCCACTCTTTAGAGAAAAAAAATATCACCCATTTTACACTTTCTAATCCCCATCGTGAAATTTATGATTTTAGAAATACCCGTTTGGCACATAGCCGTGTGCCGTTGGGATTAGGCAAAAATGTTCGGGTGGCACAATACAAGCCTGATACTGTCAGAGTGGTCATCAGTGGAGATAAATCGGCGAACCATCGTGGCTATCAACCTTTTTCATCGGATGACCGGTTTTATATCTCTTTACCTACTCAAGGGAATGTTTTGCCTGCTAAACGGTATGTTGCACCGACGCCCAAAAAGCAATCACAAGTTACAAGTAATACTTATATGAAACAAAGCACACATCCCAATAAAGTAGTGGTGATAGATGCAGGTCACGGAGGACATGACGCAGGGGCGATTAATGCTGGAAAAAGAGAAAAAGATCTTGTGTTGCAAGTCGCGAAGAGGGTAGAAAGAGAACTTAAAAAAATGGGTTATACAGTCTATATGACTCGCACGACAGACCGTTTTTTAACACTCCCCCAACGTACCAAGATCGCTGATCAGAAAAATGCTTCTATTTTCATCTCCGTTCATGCAAACTCTGTACCTAAGAGCAAATGGAGTAAAGTGCAAGGGGTAGAGACATTTTTTCTGCAAAACACTAGAGATGCGAGATCTCAGCGTATCGCAGAGAGGGAAAACAGAGCGGTATTAAAAGGTACGAATCAGCTTAGCCGAACGGTTATCGTCGATTCTGTTCTTTCCGGTCCTAAGATTGTTGAGTCAAATAAATTGGCGATCGATGTTCAAAGAAGGATTATGACAAATTTGCATACCAAATTTAATGGCGTGAAAGATGGTGGTGTAAGGCATGCGCCATTTTGGGTACTAGTGGGAGCGAGCAGACCTTCTATTTTAGTAGAGATTGGGTATATTTCCCATCCAACGGAGAGAAAACGATTGTTTATGCCTCGTTATCAAGATTTGATTGCAAAAGGGATTGTTGAAGGGGTTGGAAGTTATTTGTCGAATAGACAAAAAGAGATTGATCTTTAATTTTACTTTGTAAATAGGAGATAGTAGGTAGGAAGTAGAAGATGTAGTAAGTATCTTGACTCAAATTTATTATTTGCTATTATTAATTTATTCAGCTATAATCGGTTTATCAAAGATGATTTAGAGTTTCATCTTAGGTTAGATTTTTATTGCTTATTTACAATTTACAGTATTATCCTCCCCAAAGAACACTCCGCATTATATTTTGAACATTTCAGTAAATGACATGTATTAAAAACTAAAGGAATTGCAATGGCAACTCAAGTAAATGGAACAGTAAAATGGTTCAACAGTGAAAAAGGTTTCGGTTTTATCGAACAAGAAAATGGCGGTAAAGATGTATTTGTACACTATCGTAATATTAACAGCAGCGGTTACGGTCATGTTTCTCTAAATGAAGGACAAAAAGTTGCCTTTGAGATTACTCAAGGACAAAAAGGTCCACAGGCTGAAAACGTTACTGCTCTTTAAAACCATCGATGGACAGAGAGATCTGTCCAATAGTTTATTCAAAGACACTCCTAAACTTCATACGAATAGTACTTTAAGTACTATTCATTTTCAATATTTATTATCTGTCGCGGAATAGAGCAGCTGGTTAGCTCGTTGGGCTCATAACCCAAAGGTCGTTGGTTCAAATCCATCTTCCGCAACCAATCATATTAAATCAAAAGGAGTAACATGTTTATCAGTCATATATCAGACAATGTATTTGTAAATAATATATCAAGAGAAACAAGATTGAAAGTTTTAATCAGGCTTTTAAAAAATAATGAATTATTTGATATCGCCTGTTCTAAGTCAGGATTAGAATTCAATGATGCTAAAAAACTTTTAGCTAAAAACACCGTAATAAAGCACTAATAATTTCATAACTATAGTTTTATTCAA
>JBEARN010000006.1:0-28387 GCA_041163165.1 Pseudomonadota bacterium | reverse complement strand
CACGCAACCTCCCGTGCAAAAAATGGTCCAAAAGCAAATACCCAGACCTCTACCCGAAAAAGTTCCAGCAGCGGAAGAGAAAGAGAAGATCAGAGAAGATATTTCGGCACAGAAAGCCAACGGAGAAACCAATACCACCAAACCATCACCAAAACCTGTCCAAAAAATAGTGCAAACAAAGATCCCAAGAAAACCGATCCAGCGCAGCCAAGACCCTCTTGCCAATATGCTCATGCAAAACAATGCAACAGCATATCAACCAAGAACATCTTCTTCTAACAACAGCGCCAGACTGATTAATCAACTCTATGGTCAGGAATTTCGTAGCTTTACCCCTACGCAACAAAAATTCATCGAGAACAATCTGAATTTGATCCAACAAATTACCCAATATACGCTCATCCAGCATGGTTATCCAGACATCTCCATCCAAACACGCCAACAAGGAACAAATGTCGTTTCATTTTATCTGCACCCCAATGGGGACATATCAGACCTCAGACTGAAAACACGCATTGGGTACCAAGCATTGGATGAAAATACCCTTGAAGTAATAGAAATAGCTTATAAATCGTACCCTTTACCAAATCAAAAAACTAAAATTATATTTTATGTGAAGTATATCATCGAGTAAACTCGTTATGTCCATCTACCTCTTTCCAGAGGTCGTCAACGACTTTTTTTGTTCCTTGTATCAGCAAAGGTTCTGCATCAGGGTCTAACCACTGCAAAACTTTTTTCATTTCGGATTCAAACATTACGGTGCACCCAGCTGTAGGGATATTTTTGATATGGATAAAGATGCAAGAACCTGCACCTTTGACCGGACGCTCCCCTTGTGCGATCCCATTATGATCCACTACGATACCATAAGCGTAATAATTTTCAGAGAACTTCATCAATTCATGGCTATGATCATCCGATACTACTTTTGTCGTGTCGATAATTTTATTATAATAGAGTGAATGAACATCATCGACACAATGATCACTCTCCTGATAAACATGGTAAGGATACGCGATTTTAAAAGGTGCATATCCAAAGGCTTGCTTGAGCTTGAAAATACCTGCTGGCGATCTACCATCCCCTTCTTTTTTGATATAGGGCGCATCTTTAGGTATGTGATGCAAACCGATCCCCCATCCTAACCCATTTCGTCCTAACTTAATTTCAATAGGTTTTCCCATCATTTGCCATTGATTTCGATCACGTTGATACCGCTGCATTTTCCCTGAAGAGCTATTCCAGTCGTCAGTTGTTACCACCAAAAGCTGTTTACTTTCCCCTATCCTTGCCTGCAAATGAACCGATAATATGATTGCCAAAACTATATATAACTTCATGTGGTATAATCCTCTTTATGGAATATGGAATCGTATCAATAGCAATACCGCTGCTTACTATCATTTTGGCCATTATAACCAAAGATGTCGTTGTCTCACTTATGGGCGGTATCTTTACAGGATTTTTAGTTCTCTATGGTTATCATCCTGTGGATGCATTTGTGGCATTGTTTGATGGCGTTGTTGCCCTTTTTTCTGAAGGGTGGATCACAAAAACACTTCTTTTCATCCTACTCGTAGGAGCGATCATTAAGCTCTTAACCGTTAGTCAAGCAGTAGACCATTTTGTCCTTTGGCTCAACCAAAAATCCAAAAAAATCGACTCTCCCAAAGGGGCAATGCTTTTAGCATACATCATCGGTGTATTCATTTTTATAGAGTCTTCCATCACTTCATTGGTCGCAGGAACGGTAGCCAAACCTCTTTGTGACAAAAATGGCGTAAGCCGTGAAAAGCTTGCGTATATCTGTGACTCCACTTCTGCGCCGATTTGTTCGCTTATCCCACTCAATGCTTGGGGTGCTTTATTGCTAGGGCTTATTATGACAGCCATAGAATCCAAAGTGATTTCAGGAGATCCTATCTCTTTGCTCATCGCATCGATTCCTTTTAACTTTTATTCGATCCTCACCTTAATGATAGTATTGATTGTAATATTTTTCAATATCAAGATAGGTGCAATGGGTAAGGCTCAGCCCGTAGCATATATCCCGGCATCAAAAAACACCATAGCGCGCCCCTCTGCATATCGCATGATTTTGCCACTTTTAGTGATGATACTGATGGTTCCAGTGGGGCTTTATCTCACTGGAAATGGTGATATCTTTCAGGGATCAGGTTCTACATCGGTGTATTATGCAGTGATCGTGACTTTACTCTTTATCTATCTCTATTTTGTACCGACAGGTACCCTCTCTCATAAAACTTACTTTACGGCACTTTATGAAGGGATAAGCGATATGATACCCGTAGGGGTCATCATGATCTTTGCACTGCTCATAGGAAATGTGATCAGCGATCTAGGAACAGCAAAATACCTAGCGCACCTTATAGGAAGTAACATCCCCCCTTTACTCTTACCAATGCTTATCTTTGTGGTGGCGAGCATTACGGCATTTTCTACCGGAACGAGCTGGGGAACATTCTCCATTATGATGCCGATTGGCTTAGCATTGGGGGCTACGATGGAGCTTCATATTCCGTTGATTATCGCTGCCGTGATCTCTGGGGGTATTTTTGGAGACCATGCATCTCCTATCTCCGATACGACGATTATCTCTTCTATGGCAGCGGGATGTGACCATGTGGAACATGTACGTACACAACTTCCCTATGCACTTGTGGCTGCATTGTTGTCTTCTATCGCATTTCTTATCGCAGGATGGGCTACTTTATGAAAATCCTTGTATCAGCACTAGAACCCTCTTCCAACCTTCATCTTAAGGAAGTGTTAAAGCATACAAAAGATGTTCAACTGTTGGGAATTTTTGATCAAAACTTACCTCAAGGAACACCACTTTACGATATCAGCGAGATGGCGATCATGGGCGTGGTGGATGCTATCAAAAAATTACGATGGTTCTTTAAGGTTGCCGATGAGATGGTGGCACTGGCAGCCAATGCTGATAAAGTGCTCTTAATGGACTCTTCGGGATTCAACCTCCCTTTAGCCAAAAAGCTCAAAGCGCGCTATCCGGGAAAAGAGATTATCTATTACATATTGCCTCAAGTTTGGGCAAGTCGTCCTAAGCGTGTTAAAAAGCTTGAAATGTATTGCGACAAGCTTTTAGGCATCTTACCATTTGAAGTTGATTACTATACCAGTAAAGCACAATATGTTGGGCATCCGCTTCTTGATGAGATCAATATCGATCAAGATACCAAAAAAGAAAAAAATACTATTGCCTTTTTGCCAGGAAGTCGCAAGAGTGAAATCACACGGCTGATGCCTATCTTCACCGATTTACGTAAATCCTTGACGGAGACCAAGGCTCTGCTCGTGATTCCACCCTCTTTTTCTAAAGAAAAGATAAAAGCGCTTTACCAAGGACACGAAGGATTTGAGATCGTACAAGATACCCATGAGGCACTCAAACGTTCCGAATTTGCGTTTATCTGTTCCGGTACAGCTACGCTTGAAGCGGCACTCATAGGAACCCCTTTTGTTTTAGCCTATATCGCTAAAAAAATAGATTTTTTCATCGGAACAAAATTGCTGGGCATCCAACAAGTAGGTCTTGCCAATATTATCCTTTCTCACTATAACCATACTACATTGCATGATGAAATACTCCAAGAGAATGTGACTGTCGAAAATCTTCTTGATGCTTACCACCACAGCGACAAAAAACACTTTGCACAAAAGGCACAAGAACTCAAAAAATATCTTGGGCACGGAAGCTCCAAAAGGGTTGCGATGATACTTATGGAAACATTTTAAAAATTTGTATATTTTTTCATTGGTTCTTAATGGAAGTAGATATAAAATTGCATCGGTTAAAAATCAAATTAAGGAGTGAAAATGAAAAAAATAGCACTATTTTTAATCGTAGCGTCAACAATGATCATGGCAGGAGGAGATATTCGTCCAGTAGAAGACATGACTCCAAATACTAAAGCAGAACAACCAGAAGTAGGTGGTATCTTTGGTGGTGGATGTACTTACAACCCTAACAATTCAGGTGCAGATATGATGTTTGTTCTTTTATTGTTAACAGCAGCAGCATACCCACTAAGAGGTAGACTTGTTGGTAAACGTTCATAATTTGAACTAACCTAAACAAGATATATCTTTTTGAAGCGACAGTAATGTCGCTTCTTCCTTTTTTCACTTTTATCAATTAACATCATTTTAATAGATTGTTAGATACGCTTCGATTCATATAATATTATCATATTCGTGTAGCATTTTTACAGCTGCACACCCAATTGATTCGCCAAATCTTTAAGATGCCTATCTGGAGGTACCATGTTAGTTCATATCTGTTGTGCTGTCGATAGCCATTATTTTCTCCAAAAGCTACAAGCAGACTATCCCCAAGAAAAGCTCATAGGATTCTTCTATGATCCCAATATTCATCCCTATTCGGAATATTATTTGCGCCTTTTAGATGTCAAACGTAGCTGCAAAATGCTGGGTATCGATCTCATAGAGGGTGAGTATGATGTAGAAAATTGGCTCGATGCTGTACGTGGCTTAGAGCATGAGCCTGAAAAAGGGGCACGTTGCAGCGTCTGTTTTGATAGAAGATTTGAAATCTCTGCCCAAAAAGCAGCGGCATTGGGAGAGCGGACATTCACCTCTACCCTCCTTACCAGCCCTAAAAAATCACTCAAGCAACTGCAACACGCTGGAGAAGCATTGGCGAAACGGGAAGGTATCGAATTTGTCGCTCCTGATTATCGAAAAAATTCTGGTACGCAAGAGCAAAATATCTTAGCCAAACAAGATGCGCTTTATAGGCAAGACTACTGCGGATGCATGTTTGGGCTCAACATACAGCGCGATCAGCAAGACAAACTTACAGATGAACTTTTTCTTCCGCTCTCTCGACAAATCCAGCCAGAATCGATCGAATCACGTATCGTAATGTATGAAAAACGGTGGGAGTTAGAAGAAGAAAACAAACCGTATAAAATCATAAAACAACGCTTTTTGAATTGGCGTATGCAAATGGGATTGCTTCGCGTCAAAAATGAAGTTGTCCCTGCCCATTTTCTCCCTTACTCGACACTCAAAAGTGAATACACGAGAGGCAAACTAGAATACTCTGTCAATGATGTCCATTATCTGGGTCGAGATGAAGTGCGATTTATCACACTAACGCATTATAATCATTTGGCAAATACAAATTATCTATCGATCATGCAACTTATGTATAACCCACCTTCTTTTGAGATTGAGGTTGGATTGCGTACTAAACTAGGGATGGATCCGTATGACCTTTCGGCTGTTTTAGTCACACAAGAGATACCTACTTCAAAGTTAGAAATCGTTTGTCAGAGTAAAGCCTATACCGATGTTAAAGAGATACTTGTAGCGCTTTAACCGATCCTATAAACCAATTTTTACCAACCATTCGATAAAATTAGAGAATTTTTGACAAAGGTTGCAGATGCTTTATAACGTTGTAGACATACAAAACATATTACCCCACAGATACCCTTTTTTGTTGGTAGACAGAATCACTTCACTTACCCCTGGCGAATACATCGAAGGTTACAAAAATGTTTCTATCTCAGAACCTGTATTTCAAGGGCATTTCCCTGGTCACCCTATCTACCCTGGCGTGATGATCATCGAAGGTATGGCGCAAGCAGGAGGCGTGCTCGCATTTAAAAGCATGGATGAAGTGAGCCAAGAAGAGATACAAAACAAAGTGGTTTATTTTATGAGTATCGACAATGCCAAATTTCGTTCCCCTGTTACTCCGGGAGACCAACTCGTTTATAAGCTTAACGTTATCAAAAATAAAGGTGCGGTCTGGCAATTGGATGCAAAAGCTTATGTCGATGATAAAATCGTTGCGCAAGCCGAACTCAAAGCTATGATCGTAGATAAGTAGGATAACCATCATGTCAATGATACACCCTTCCGCAGTTATAGAAGACGGCGCTCTTTTAGGTGAAAACGTAACCGTAGGACCATTTGTATATATCGGATCTCAAGTTAAAATCGGAGACAACACCACGATCGCGGCAAATGCTGTGATCGAAGGTCATACAACTATCGGTAAAAACAATCGTATTTTTTCTCATGCAGCCATCGGTACGATACCGCAAGATTTGAAATTTCATGGGGAGAAAGTAGAACTGATTATCGGTGACCATAACACGATCAGAGAATTTACCCTGCTCAATCCCGGAACAGAAGGTGGCGGTTCTGTGACTAAGATAGGAAATGGAAACCTCCTGATGGGCTATGTTCATCTTGGACACGACGTGATCATCGGTGACAACTGCATCTTAGCGAACGGTGCCACACTTGCAGGGCATGTAGAGCTTGGAAATCATGTTGTGATCGGTGGTTTGACACCAGTGCATCAGTTTGTCCATATCGGTGATTTTGCGATGATCGCCGGTGCAAGCGCGCTTTCGCAAGATATACCGCCGTTTTGTTTGGCAGAAGGCAATCGCGCAACCTTAAGAGGTCTTAACCTTACCGGTCTTCGCAGAGCGATGGAACGTGATGATATTAATGCGTTGAAAAAAGCTTACCATATGCTTTTTGGGGAAGGACAACCGTTGCAAGAAGCAGCAGAAAAACTTTTGCATGAAACATCTTCTGAAAAAGTGAAACAACTTTGCAGCTTTATCCAAAACTCAAAAAGAGGTATCCCTTTCAACAGAGCAATGGGCGAGGACAAAGCATGACAAAAAAAGCATGCAGTTTTTGTGAAGCGACAGAAACCCAAGAGAACCCGCTGATTGCTGGAGATAATGTTTATATCTGTTCAAACTGTGTCATCTCTGCCTATAAGATTCTTTTTGGTGAAGAAGAACAAGAGGAGTATCTTTCTGATGTCCATACGCTTTATACGCCCAAAGAGATCAATGCAATATTGGATGATTATGTCATAGGGCAGGAAAAAGCCAAAAAAACGCTCTCGGTAGCCGTATACAATCACTATAAACGGATCTTTAAAGATACAGTTGAAGATGAGACACAGATCACAAAATCAAATGTACTTCTTATCGGGCCGACAGGTTCAGGAAAAACACTTTTGGCGCAAACGATCGCACGATTCTTAAATGTCCCTATCGCGATCGCGGACGCAACCAACTTGACTGAAGCCGGGTATGTAGGGGAAGATGTAGAAAACATTTTGACCAAATTGCTCATGGCCGCAGACAATGACCCAAAACGTGCAGAACAAGGGATCGTATTTATCGATGAAATCGATAAAATCGCCCGTATGGGTGAAAATCGTTCTATTACCCGTGATGTTTCGGGCGAAGGGGTGCAGCAAGCATTGCTTAAGCTCATAGAAGGCTCTGTAGTCAACATACCGCCAAAAGGTGGACGCAAACATCCAAATCAAGATTTTATACAAATCGATACTTCGAATATACTTTTTATTTGTGGTGGGGCATTTGATGGGCTTAATGATATTTTAAAACGAAGACTTGGGTCCAATACGCTCGGTTTTGGACAAGAAAAACGCTCTAAAAGAGATGAAGAAAATCTCCTTCATTTGGTAGAAGTGGATGATCTTGTCTCTTATGGTTTGATCCCTGAGCTTATCGGTCGTCTCCATGTGCTTGCTACACTGGGAGAGATCACAAAAGAAGATATGGTACGTATTTTGGTAGAGCCTAAAAACTCTTTGATCAAACAATACCAAAAGTTGTTTGAAATCGATAATGTCAAACTCTCTTTTGAAGAAGAAGCGCTTTCACATATAGCGCAAAAAGCGATAGAGCGTAAAACAGGTGCAAGGGGGCTAAGGTCTATACTAGAAGCGTTACTCTTGGATATTATGTATGAGCTTCCTGAACTAAGTGGTTATGAAGTGGTGATTACCGACGAAGTGGTAACATCCAATGCAAAGCCATTGTATATTAAAAATAAAAAATCTGCGTAAAAAGGAATAATTTAATTATGTTAAAAAAAGTCTTAGGAATGTTTTCAAGCGATCTAGCGATAGATTTAGGAACGGCAAACACTTTAGTGTTGGTAAAAGGGCAAGGAATTGTTATCAATGAACCTTCGGTAGTCGCGATTCAGTATGATAAACACGGGAAACAACATATCCTTGCAGTAGGACAAGAAGCCAAAGAGATGGTCGGGAAAACACCAGGGAACATTAGAGCGATCCGTCCGATGAAAGATGGTGTCATCGCTGATTTTGAAGTGACAGAGATGATGATCCGTTACTTCATAGAAAAAGCACACAAAAGAAAAGGATATTTTTCTCCGCGTATCATTATCTGTGTGCCGTATGGATTGACTCAAGTTGAAAGACGTGCAGTGAAAGATTCTGCTGAAAATGCCGGCGCACGGTATGTATACTTGATTGAAGAGCCGATGGCAGCTGCGATCGGAGCCGGCATTCCGGTAAGAGATCCTAATGGAAACCTTGTTGTGGATATCGGTGGAGGAACGACTGAGATCGGCGTAACCTCGCTTGGCGGTCTGGTTATTTCCAAATCGATCCGTGTTGCAGGAGATAATCTAGATCAAGCCATTGTCGATTATGTGAAAAAGAATTTTAACTTGCTCATCGGTGATCGTGTCGCAGAAGAGTTAAAAATAAAAATTGGGACAGCCATACCGCTCGGAGAAGAAGAGGTAACGATCGTAAGAGGTAGAGATCAGGTAGAAGGAAGTCTTACCTCGATCGAAATCACTTCAGAGCATATGAGAACAGCGATGAAAGATTCGCTTGAAGAGATTGCTGAAGCCTTGAAAGATGTTTTAGAGCAAACACCACCTGAACTTGCAGGAGATATTGTAGAAAATGGGATCGTCCTCACAGGCGGTGGTGCACTCATACGAGGTTTAGATAAATATCTTTCAGAAATTGTGAAACTTCCTGTTTATATCGCTGAAGATCCTTTACTTGCGGTTGCAAGAGGAACAGGTATCGCACTGGATGAGATAGATTTACTTCAACAAACAGCTTATGAAGAGTAAATTACTCATTTTTATACTACTGTTAAGTCTCTTAACGGTAGCGCTATCACAAAAAGATGCCCGTGTCGTTAATGCCTTGCTCTCTGTGATAAACCCTATCAAACAAGCCTATCAAACATTGATTCACCAGCTAGAAGATAAAAGCCAAAATTATATTTTTCAAAAAGAGTCCATCAAAAAATTGCGGAAAGAAAACCGTATTTTACGTACAAGACTACTCGAGCAAATGCACTATATCGATCAAGTCAAAAGCATCTATGAAGTACTGCCGAATCTTACCCAAATACCTCTCGAAAATATCTTCATCGCCGATACGATTTCTTATGTGCAGCTCAATAGTTTTTCTCAAATCATATTAACAAAACCTGAACATCTTCAGGAAAACAAGCTTTACGGTCTTATTCAGGGTGATGTTGTAGGAGGGATAGCAACTGTAAATCATGACCAACTTTATGGATTTCTTACTTCAGATCAAAAATGCCGTTTTTCTGTTTTTATAGGTGACGTAAAGACACCTGGTATCGCCATAGGTTCAAAAGCAGACGAAATGATCGTAAAATTTATACCAAAATGGTCCAAAGTAAAAGAAGGAGATAAAGTCATTACCTCTGGACTTGATGGCATTTTCTTTTCTGATATACCAGTCGGAGTAGTCACGAAAATAGAGGTGCAAAGCACTTACACCATAGCACATATCAAAACATATAATGATATTTTTCATCCAGAGATTTTTTTCTTGATAAATGACACCACTCCTTCTTTAAACAAAAATTTTGATCACAACACTACAGACCTTGCCATTTCTAAACATTTTCCATCACCCCAGAATAAATTTGTACTAGATCCTACCAAACATATCGATCAAACACAAGAAGATGTCATAGAACCTGAAACACCTTTGGAAAGTATGAAATCGTTGAAAAAACCTTAAATTTAAAACCTTTTTACCCCCTTTTCTACCCTTTTTTAAGGGCTCTTTCCATCTTATTTCTGTATAATCTTAAACTAAAAATCAAGGGTATTCTCCATGCCAAAACGCAATGACATCAACACTATTTTACTTATCGGTTCAGGACCTATTGTTATCGGTCAGGCTTGTGAATTCGACTATTCTGGTACCCAAGCGGCTAAAACACTCAAAGAATTGGGGTATAGAGTCGTTTTGATTAATTCTAATCCTGCAACAATCATGACTGATCCCGAGTTTGCAGATAGAACGTATATTGAACCTATTACTGAAGATATTATCGCGAAGATCATCAAACAAGAAAAAGTAGATGCGATACTCCCGACTATGGGGGGACAAACTGCACTGAATGTTGCAATGAGCATGCACGAAAAAGGGATGCTTGATAATATAGAGTTTCTTGGAGCAAACCCTGAAGCGATCAAAAAAGGGGAAGACAGACACCTGTTTAATGAAGCGATGATCAAAATCGGCATGGATCTACCTAAAAGTGCCAACGCTTATACAGTGGATGAAGCGATGAAAGTGGCGAAAGAGATCGGTTTTCCAGTCATCAGTAGGGCTTCATTTACCCTTGCGGGCGGCGGTTCTGGTGTGGCGTACAACATGGAAGAGTTCAAAGAACTTGCAAAAGCAGGTATTGAGGCAAGTCCCATCAATGAGATCGAGGTCATGGAATCGATGCTTGGATGGAAAGAGTATGAGATGGAGGTTATCCGTGACAAAGAGGATAACTGTATCATCGTCTGTTCGATTGAAAACTTCGATCCGATGGGTGTGCATACCGGAGATTCTATCACTGTTGCGCCTGCACTTACTTTGACAGACAAAGAGTATCAAAACATGAGAGATGCCTCTTTCAAAATCCTTCGTGAAATCGGAGTCGATACGGGTGGATCAAACGTTCAGTTCTCTATCAATCCTGAAACAGGACGGATGATCGTTATCGAAATGAATCCAAGGGTCAGCCGTTCTTCGGCGCTTGCATCGAAAGCGACAGGTTATCCTATCGCAAAAGTGGCAACACTTTTGGCTGTAGGATTTACGCTTGACGAGATCACCAATGACATCACAGGAACACCGGCGAGCTTCGAACCGGTTATTGACTATGTGGTGACTAAAATTCCAAGATTCACCTTTGAAAAATTTCCTAACGCGAACTCTACTTTAACCACAAGCATGAAGTCTGTAGGTGAAGTTATGGCAATAGGAAGGACCTTTAAAGAGTCTTTCCAAAAAGCGCTTTGTTCGCTTGAAACAGGTCTTACAGGATTCAAATCGATCGACTGCGACGAAGAGACACTGGTTCATGAGATCAGAAGACCAAACGCTGACCGTATGCTTTATGTCTATGAAGGTCTTAAGCGCGGCATGTCGATCGATACCATCTATGATCTTTGCAAGATCGATCCATGGTTTTTGTATCAATTTGAAGAGATGGTAGCAACGCAAAAAGGGATGGATATCGCGATGCTGAGCGATGCCAAAAAACTAAGATTTGCAAAAACTGAGGGATTTAGCGATGCAATGATCGCGGAGATCATCAACAAAAAAGAAGGACTCACCCTTACTGAAAATGACATATACAATGCCAGAGAAAAACAAGGTGTAGCACTCGAATACAATGAAGTGGACACCTGTGCAGCAGAGTTTAGAGCCCTCACGCCATACCTTTACTCTACTACCAATATCACCAAACTTCCTCTTCAGGAAAAAGAAAAAAGCAATGATAAAAAAGTGCTCGTGATCGGCGGTGGTCCTAACCGTATCGGTCAAGGAATCGAGTTTGATTATTGTTGTGTTCATGCGGCATTTGCCCTTGAAGATATGGGGATCAAATCGATCATGTACAATTGTAACCCTGAAACAGTTTCTACCGATTATGACACCTCTGACATTCTCTACTTTGAACCGATCGACTTTGAACACGTACGCAATGTTATCGAGCTTGAAAAACCAGATGGCGTCATCGTCCACTTTGGAGGGCAAACACCGTTGAAATTAGCCAAAAGCTTAACTGCGATTGGGGCTAACATCTCCGGAACAACGGCGAAAGTGATCGATCTGGCAGAAGACAGAGAGCAATTTTCGACTTTTATTCACGAGCTTGGACTCAAGCAGCCAGCTAATGGTACAGCTTTTGCTAAAGATGAAGCGATGGGTATCGCGAATCGTATCGAATATCCTGTATTGGTACGCCCTAGTTTCGTTTTGGGTGGTCGTGGTATGCGTACCGTTTACAATGATGCTGAACTCAGACAATACATGGATGAAGCAGTAAGTGTTTCCAATGATGCCCCTGTGCTTATCGATAAATTCCTTGACAATGCTATCGAACTAGATGTAGATGCGATCTGTGATGGGAAAGATGTCTATATCGGTTCAGTGATGCAACATATTGAAGAAGCCGGGATACACTCGGGAGATTCGGCATGTTCACTTCCCCCTGTTTCTATCTCTGAAGCATTGCAAGAAGACGTGAAAGAACAAACAGCCAAAATCGCGCTCGGATTGGGTGTGATTGGACTTTTAAATATCCAATTTGCTATCCACAAAGGTGAAATTTACCTTATCGAAGTCAATCCAAGGGCTTCAAGAACCGTACCGTTTGTAAGTAAAGCAACAGGTGTTCCGTTGGCTAAAGTCGCCACAAGAGTGATGTTAAAAGGTGATTTAAGAGAGGCATTGAAATTCTATGATACTTTCAATGTCGTCAATTTTGACAAAAAAATTATGGAACCAAATCTTAAAGGGCATGTTGCTGTCAAAGAGGCTGTTTTCCCTTTCAACAAACTTCCAGGTTCGGATCTTATTTTGGGGCCTGAGATGAAATCTACTGGCGAAGTGATGGGTATCTCTAACAATTTTGGAATGAGTTTTGCGAAAAGTCAATTTGCCAGCAAAAACAACATTCCTTTAGAAGGAAAGCTCTTTATTTCCCTCACTGAAAATGATAAGCAGTTTGCAGGAGAAGTGGGACATATGTTTAGTGATCTTGGATTTGAGATCGTAGCCACTTCTGGTACCCATGCCGCGCTTGAAGCAGCAGGTGTGAGTGCCACAAAAGTATTGAAGATTTCGGAAGGTCGCCCAAATATCGATGATATGATACGAAACGAGGAGATCGCATTGGCGATCAACACTTCGGACAACAAAGCGAGCAAAGCCGACGCGAAAACGATCAGACAATCCGTACTTTCAAATCATGTGGCTTACTTTACTACCATAGCAGCGGCAAAAGCAACTGCGCTAGCCATCAAAGAGTTAAGGATGACGCAAGGTGCGTTAGAACCTCAGTCACTACAAGATTATCTCAAATAAATGAAAGATAAGGTTTTTTTGACACAAACCGATACTACCATCGGTTTTGTATCTCAACAAGCAACAAAGCTTGACCAGATCAAAAAACGCCCTTCTCATAAACGCTATATCAAGGCAGTGAATTCTCTTAAAACACTCCAGAGTTTTACCCGCGTTCCTGCTCCCCATAAAAACAAGGTAAGACGAAGCACGAAAACAACCTATATTTTCCCAAATGGCGACTCCTTTAGAGTAATCAAAGAGAAACAACACCTTTTACTGCTGAATCGGCTTAAATGGGTATATACGACTTCTGCGAACTTAAGTAATGCGCCATACAATGCAGTGTTTGCCAGAGAAAGTGCAGATGTGATTGTAGAACCTATTTATGGTAACAAATCTGCTTCACACATCTTCAAATTGAACCATCAAACGATCAAAAGGGTACGCTAATGTCGATCATCTATCAAAACAAAAACATCCGCATCGAAATAGAAACCAGCGAGATACCATGGCTCAAAATCTTTACACAACAGGCATACAAAGAGATGAGTGAAGTACCCGATGCGATCAAATTAGAGATTTATCATATATTGGATACCATAGAAAAAGAGATGATATCTTACTATCAGCCCACAAAGATTAATATCGCCAGTTTTGGTAACTATGTGCCCCATGTCCACTGGCATATTATGGCACGCTTTGAAACAGATAGTTTTTTTCCTGAACCAATGTGGGGGAAAAAGCAAAGAGAAGGTGTGCTTTCTCTGCCTGATTTTAATACCTTTTGTCAAAAAATTACGCAAACGATTACCACTCTGTAATATTTTGATAATACACTACGAAAAAACGAGGTCAAGATGTCCGAAAAAATGATTGAAATCGATGGTAAAACGATTGGTTTAGATGTGTTAATTAAAACCTACCAGCAGTCACTCCAAACAACCAATGCACAAACCAAAAGAGCCCAAGAAAAAGCACTTAAACCGTATCAAGCTGAACTCATAAAACTACAACGCCATCTTGAAGAGACAAACCAAAAGATGATCATTCTTTTTGAGGGACGAGATGCAGCAGGTAAAGGTGGGACGATCCGAAGGGTTACACGCTATATGAATGAAAAACACTACCGCGTTGTCGCACTTGGCAAGCCAACTCAAGAACAAAAAACCCAATGGTTTTACCAAAAATACATCGCACACTTTCCGAGAGCTGGGGAGATCGTGCTATTTGACAGAAGCTGGTATAACAGAGCGATGGTAGATGCGGTTTTTGGTTTTTGTACCCCTAAAGAGTATGATGATTTCATGGAAGGTGTCACAGGGTTTGAAAAAGATTTGACCCGTCAGGGGATCGTGCTTGTTAAACTTTATTTCTCCGTAACGAAAGATGAACAAGCCAGACGATTTGAAAGACGCAAAACAGATCCGCTAAGACAATGGAAACTGAGTGAAATTGACCTACAAGCGCAAGACAGATGGGATGATTTTACGGAAACCAAATACAACATGATTAAACAAACACACACCGACAATGCCGCATGGACTGTCATACGGTCCAATGATAAACATCTTGCAAGATTTGAAGCGATCAAAGTGATACTCAATGCGATCAACTATCAAGGCCGGGATGAGAGTCTTGATTATACACTCAACCAAGATGTCGTTATCTCCGGTGCAAGAGAGATCGAGATCATGGATACACAAAGAGCCAATAACGGTAAATTTATCGGATAATAGATCTAGAGACTCTCTGGTATTTTATGGTCAAAATGCTCATTCCCGATAATCTCAGCAAGCTCTTGACTCTCTACGATCTCTTTTTCTATGAGCCTTAGTGCGAGCGTTTCTATCTTATTCCAATAGGTATCTACCAAATTTTCTGTATATTGTTTCGCGACATCCATCCAGTGCAAAAACCGTTTTTCGATCGACTGTTCAAGAAAATAATTATCTAGTCGTCCTACTGCATCAAGATTGATATACCCCAACTCTTTATCCATCCCGATCGTAGCGATGGCAGCATACACTTGCAGGGAGGCCTGAGAAAGATCGTTCACTGCCCCACTATCCATCGCACCCGATCCCATCTTTTTCACTTTTGAAACACGCCCAGAAAGAAGAACGCACACATCAAAAAAAAGATCTTCCTTGGTGACATTTGAAAGTTGGTCTTCCGCATTATAAGAGACAAATCCAAGCATCTTACTCCTTGGAGCGATAGTGACTTGCTCTATCTTGATATGGGGTAAAAGGATCGAAGAGATGACTGCATGTGCCGCTTCATGGTACGCAGTCATTTTGAGTTCTTCTTCAAGTGTTTTAACCATCTGTTTTTCAATTTTATGTCCATATTTGATGATATTAATTTGTTCGATCAGTATCTCTTCGGTGATAACTTCTTTTCCCTGCTCTATGACATCAAGTGCCGCCATACGACCTAGCCGTTCCAAATCCATCGCACTCATCCCTGTAATGTAACGAATGATACGCTCTATATCGATCTTCTCATCGTGCGGTTTTTCTAAAATTTTTTCGATGAAAAATCGTCTTGCATCTTTATCCAATTCTGAAACTTCCACTAAAAAGTCAAACTTTTGGGGTGCGGTCAAGACAGGATCTACTTCATCTAAAAGTTCGGCTGTAGCGATCGTGAAGACCATCTGTTTCACTGATTCCAATAATTTAGCGATATCGCCAAAAGCAACATTGGTGATCGTCCCTTGCACGATCCCTTTAACATCTATATCTTCCAGTATGACGATAGAAGGTGCATTTTTAGCAGCCACATGATACACCTCTTTCATATATTCAAGATCAAAAAGTTTAGAACCAGATACTTCGATATAAGCAAGTTCTGCTTCACTTGCAAAGGCCTTAGCCAGCATACTTTTCCCTACGCTTACTGGACCGTAAAGAAGTAAACCTTTAGGGACAGGTGTATTAAAACGCTCAACCATCTGGGGATTTTTAAGGATACGAATGATACTTTTTAACCGCTTTTTTACCTGCTCATGTCCCACGATATCATTCAAACTGATATGAGATTTGGTAAGTTTGGCTAACTCTTTTGTTTTTTTATTTGACATTTACACCCTTTTCTTGCTTTGCTCCAATTATTTTAACATATAAGCTTTGACTTTAGCTATAATTCAACTATCATCACAAAAGGATTTTTTATGGTTCATGAACTCTCCAACCCTCTTGTAAAAACACTCGTAAACCACTTGAGACAAGAAAAAACCGATGCCCTGCGTTTCAGACATATCGTGCAAGAATTATCAAAATTACTGCTCTATGAAGCACTCAGAAATGAAGCGACCAAACCTCAAACGATCATAACATGGCAAGGGGAAAAAAGCTTTGATTTTATAGAGGAAGACAATATACTTTTTGTCACTGTTTTACGTGCAGGTCTTCCGATGATCGAGTCTTTAAGCGCCCTATTTCCAAAAGCATCTTCTGGTTTTTTAGCTATGAAACGCGATGAGCAAACGCACAAAAGCGTTCTGTATTATGATCGTGTTCCTGATTGTAAAGGAAAAACTGTCATTTTAGTCGATCCTATGGTGGCTACAGGGGGTTCACTGATCGATGCATTTGAACTGCTGGAAAAACGATCACCAACAAAAATCATCTCACTCAACATCATCGGCTCCCCAGAAGGGTTAGATGCCATCAATGCGCGTTACCCAGAGATCGATATATTTATCGCACAAATCGATGAAAAACTCAACGATGACAAGTTTATATTGCCAGGGTTGGGTGATGCGGGTGATCGATCATACAATACACTTGAATAAAAGAGGATGCTAATGAAAAATGTGGCATTATTTAAAGATACTAAATCTCAATCTGTGTAGTCAATAGATAGGGTTTAAAAAGGAATCAAATGAAAAAAATAGTTTGGATCTCACTACTTTTGCATACACTAATAGCCAATGCCAGCGAAGTTGATACGTTGCAAAAAAAATGTCAAGAGAATGATCTGAATGCTTGTTCTCAAGTAGCAGAGATGTATGAGCTTGGTAACAGTGGCCTCAAACAAAACTATGCAAAAGCCTTAGAGTTTTATGTCACATCATGCGAACGTGGCAATGCCGATGGATGCGCTAATCTTGGCAATATGTATGAGCATGGCAAAGGGGTCAAAGAAGATGCCCAAAAAGCAGAAAAACTCTACGAAAAAGCGTGTGATGACGGCAGCGGACTCGGATGCTACAAACTGGGTGTGATGTATTATGACAGATTGAGTGCAAACCAAAGCACCGAAGTCGTAAGAAGCCTCTTTCGTGAAGCATGTGCGTTGGGTGAAGTGATGGGATGCGTAAACCATAGAATTTTACAAAAAAGTTATAGACATTTCGAAAGAATGAAATAAATCTCTGCCTCGATGAAACACCTTATCAATGCCCTTTTACTTAAACAACTTCATCAGCTCAAAGCATTAGGGTATCGCTATACTTCCATTTCTCCGTATCAGGAACAAGCAGAAGAACTCACCCTCCCGAATACTCTCGAGTCTCTAAAAAAACAGGCCTTAGAGTGTCATCTTTGTGAGCTGAGTAAAACAAGACAAAAGGTGGTGTTTGGCGAAGGCAATCCCCATGCCGACATCCTTTTTATCGGAGAAGCACCAGGAAGCAGTGAAGACAGCACGGGTCGCCCTTTTGCAGGACGTTCTGGTGAACTTCTCACCAAAATGATCGAAAATGTTCTACAGATCAAAAGAGAAGAGGTTTATATAGCCAACATCATCAAATGTCGCCCGCCAAACAATGCGACACCTACATCGACGCAGGCACATACATGTCTTCCTTATTTGCAGAAACAAATAGAGCTGATCAAACCCAAATTCATCGTTTCGCTAGGAGCAACTGCCTATCGTTATCTCACGAACGATGAAACCGGTATTACCAAAATACGAGGAACGGTACATACACAAAATGGGTATACCCTGATGCCAACCTATCATCCAAGTTATCTACTTAGAAATCCTAGTGCAAAAAAAGAAGTCTATGAAGACTTGTTAAAATTAAAAAGTTTAATTTAGACAAGCTCTATTTTTTGATCGACATGGAGACCAAAACCTGCGATACCGATAAATTCGGTATCTTTATTGGTCGTGAGAAGATGGATATGCGTAATCCCAAGATCTTTCAGTATCTGCGCACCAACGCCAAACTCTTTGGCTTGCTCATGAGAAATGACTTTGGTATCTAAAAATATCAATGTACCGCCGTTTATTTTTAAGTACTCGATAGCTTTATTTAGTGCATCAAAAAGTTTGTTTTGCAAGATAAAGTCAAAATATTGTCCGATATTATTAAATTTTACATTGGAAATTTCTCTTGATTTGTAAAACTGTATTACGGTATGGATACGTTCAAGATGGTCTTTGTAGGTGATCTTTTCTACTTTGATACCGCGAAGTTCAACCTCCTCTTCTTTGGTCCGTTTGATGAGCTTCTCATGCGCCAAACGATACTCTACGATATCAGAGATATATACGATCGGCATACTGTACTTTTGAGAAAAGTGTTGCAAGTCATCCATGCGCGCCATTTCACCGTCATCTTTGATGATCTCGCAGATCACTGCAGCAGGAGCTACGCCTGCAAGCTTACACAGATCTACCGAGCCTTCTGTGTGCCCAGTACGCACTAACACGCCTCCATCCTTGGCAATAAGAGGAAAGATATGCCCAGGACGCACAAAGTCTTCACTGACTGTTTGAGGATGAGATAATTTAGCAATACAGTCATTTCTTTCAGCAGAAGAGATGCCTGTCTTAGCGCTAGCGGAATCGATAGATACTGTAAAAGCGGTTTCATGATTAGAGTCGTTGTTACTAACCATCGGCATCAGATCGAGTTTCGAAGCGATCTCTTTGGAGATAGGCGTACAGATGAGCCCTCTGGCTTCTTTTGCCATGAAGTTCACCATGTCTGGCGTAGAAAATGTAGCCGCATAGACAAGATCACCTTCATTTTCACGGTTCTCGTCATCCATCATGATGACCATCTTACCCTTTTTGATCTCTTCTATCGCTTTTTCTACTCTTTGTATCGCTTCACTTGCCATTGATTATACCTTCGTTTTTCATTCGTGTATTATACCTAGTTACTACTTTTTTTTGTCATCCTTGACACAAAAGGCTTTTCCTGCTATAATCCCGTCCACATAAGCAAAAAGCTTATATGCCTATTGGGGTATCGCCAAGCGGTAAGGCCTCGGTTTTTGGTACCGATATTCGGGGGTTCGAATCCCTCTACCCCATCCACTAGGATTTCATCTTTGTTTAATCAAACAAAGGTATAATCTCACTCCAATCTAAATCGAAAGATTTTTTTCTTGTCGCGGGATAGAGCAGTCCGGTAGCTCGTTGGGCTCATAACCCAAAGGTCGTTGGTTCAAATCCAGCTCCCGCAACCAATTACAACCCCTAAATTATGAAGTTTCAAGACAATCACTGAAAATATTTTTTTGCCAATCTTAAAGATACTGAGAAGTTTACTCTGGGCGCATAACCGAATAAACATGTGACAAATCATAGCGATCATATTTGAGTGTTTCACATCGATTGTTGCCGCTATAGCTGAGTGTGATCCCGATATTTCTTGATCGGTCAGCCCACCCTACAAACATCCCACTATGTTGTATATCGTGGTAGGAATGATTGATATAATAGATCCAGTCACCCGGCTTTAATATATCTTGATGCACAAATGAACCTTTCATCGATCCCGTAAAAACCTTTTTTAAACTACTCAAAGGGAACCCTGCTTTGCGGTAAGTCGCATTTAAATAATCCCAACACCCACCATGAACCCTTACATCTTCTAGCATCATGGCCCTTCCTGTTTTCAGCACTTTTTTCCCAGCAACACTTGCATGATTTTCCGCATAAAGGATCTGTTTGTAGTCACGTTGATAGTTAGATTTATAATATTCTGCTCTTGAACTTCTTTGCGAACATCCATCCACAAAAAGCATGATCAACCCTACAGAGATCATCCATCTCTTCATCTTTGCCCTTTTTGCATACAACATTTGTTAGATGTTATCTTATTTGATTATATCATATACAGAAATTCATTGTTTTATCATTAAGTCTTATTTCACTTTATGGATTAAAAATGATATGATTCCATACATGAAGGAGTTGTATGGTTAGGTTAAAATTTTTTGCATTTTTGTTTATGTATTTGTTGCTGATCCAAGGTTGTTTTTTTCAAAGAGAGCCTGACATGGATGATATCGTTGAAAAAATCGTTGCTGTTGAAACACCCAATGGAAACTACACCGCAGTCAATAGCAAAACTGGAGCCTATGGCAGATATCAGATCAAGCCTTATATCGCGGCATATTATGCAAAAAAACTTGGCATTCCTTACAACAACTGGAAAACGCCAGCCAACCAAGACAGAATATTTAGAGCCTTACTCTCGGACAATATCCAATGCCTTAAAAACAACGGGCATGAGATCAATACCTTTACCGTATATGGAGCACATCAGCAAGGTGCTACAGGGTTTGACAATATCATCAAAAACAGAAGTTTGAGTGATGATATGTATGCAAGACTACGAAGAAATGTCCCGGCACAATACAGAAACTGCAGCGATAAAGAACTTTGTGATGTTTGGGTATGCTACTGGAAAAAGAAACTCAGTTAGTCGAAAATTATAGTATTTTTTCAGTAACAGTACATGTTCTTTATCGTTTCCTGCGCATGCGTAATATTCCTACCAATGAGCCTTTTCAAGCTTTACCTCTTTGATCAATGCAACAACCAACACCACCGCAAAAAAAACTGACGCGCCAACTGTTCCAAAATCCAGCCCACCCTGCTCGGTGGACTTGGTCAAAAAATCTCCAAAAGTTGCGCCAAATGGTCTGGTAAGAACAAATGCAAACCAAAAGAGTACGATGCTTGAAACACGAGTGGTAAAATGCAATACTACGGTAATAGCAAGCAATCCTGTAAAGAGGAATGCACCGATCATAAATCCGAGCTCTAAATCGTCAGCGACAAAGTCTCCCACTGCTGTCCCAAGGGTATTGGCAATTAAAAATGCTAGCCAGTAATACCCTTCCGACCAAGGGGTTGTGATGGTTTCAACTGAAAGAGATTTTTCTTTAATGTACCATAAGCCCAATATCACCAAAAGCAATCCTATTAATATCGCTGAACCTACAGCATATCCTAATCCTAAAGTACGATCTATAAAATCAGAAATCGCTGTGCCGACGATGGCACTTGCGGTGAATACAAGCCAATAGGTAATCGGTTCATAGCGTTTGAAAGCGAGTTTTATACCCAATAAAATGACAAAAAGAGACATAAAGATAAGGATAGTCGTACCGTACCCTAGATCAAACGTCATCGAAAACATGTCTGCGCCAGTCTCTCCCAAGGTGGTTGAGGCGATTTTGATCACCCAGTATAAAAAAACAATAGAAGGAACACGGTTGATGAAAGTTGATTGCAACTGAAACCTTTAGAATTTATTGAGATGCTGATTTATAGCAATTCAAAGAATTTTAGTCAAGCAAAGTTAATCAAGTTTAAATATATCGATAAATTTTGGCGATCTCAAAACTATTTTAAATGATGGTTAGGAAAAGTGGGAGATGAGAAAAAGATCAAGCAACCCCAAGAGGGTTACTTGAAAATAAGGAAGAAATTTCTTTAAAGATTAGTCTTTAAGTGACTTGATAGAGTCGTTTGTGTTAGTCGCAACATTCTTTACGTTTTCTCTGTTGTCATTAGAGATCGTTTTGACTGAATCAGCAGAGTTTGTGTTCACAGACTCTGTCGCTGCTCTAGAATCGTTTGCTACTGTTTTCACAGCATCATTTGCATTCGTTGCAACAGTATTTACGATGTCTTTTCTATCTTTAGAAACAGCTTGTGCGCTCGTTGTAGCATCTGTAGATACAGATTTTACAGCATCTCTAGAGTCATTTGAAACCGTTCTTACAGTGTTCGCAGAGTCAGTTGATGTTGTTTTTACAGCGTCTTTAGAATCAGCAGAAACTGTTTTTACTGCTGTTGTTGCATCCGCAGATACTTTTACAGTCGCATCTTTCATCTCTTTTGTTGCTACATCTGAAGACGCTTTAAGGTCTTTTGATGTATTAGTCAATGCATCTTTTGTATCTGTAGATACTGAAGTAAGCGCATCTCTGCTGTCTTTAGACGCATTGATTTCAACTGTTTTCAAATCATCAGATACTTTCACTGTCGTATCTTTCACATCTGTACTTACATTTGTGATCGTTCTTTCTGTACTTTTAGTTGTTTCAACAGTACCATCTTTCATGCTTGTGATGCTATCTTTAGCATCTTTACTCATGCTGATAGCAGCCTCTTTCATGTCTTTCATCATTTCATTAAGATCAAAGTCTTTTGCTTGCGCGTTTGTTACCATTAGAGCAGCCATTGCTACCATTGAAGTTGTGATCATTTTTTTCATTTTTTGTTTCCTTTTATTTTATTTGGATGTGGAATTATAACTTACCTTATATTAATTATAACTTAAAATTAATAATATTATCTTATGTATCGAAAAATGAACCCTGATTTTCTTTTTGAGATCTTTTATAAACATAACCAAATCCTAACGACACTATCAGCAAGAATGCCATCATAACCACTGCGCTTACAGTTCCATCTTCCCCTTTTGAAAATGGCAAGCCACTGGTATTCATACCGAAAAAACCCACCACAAGATTTAACGGCAAAAATACCGCGGATATAATCGTCAGTATGTAAATCATCTTATTCATCTTCTCACTCGTGCGTGCATTATAAAAACTATAGACATAATCAAGTTTAGAGAGTTGCACTGTCGCTGAACGCATCACTCGATCGATATGTTCATGAAGATCGGCATAATGGTCTTTGGGAAAAGAAAGATCATTTTCATAATGTTTCATCAAAGCCAACAAGGTTTCAGAAGATTTGATGAGTATCCGTTCGATTCTCAAGATATCACGTTTCAAACCAAGCCATTGGTTCATGAAGTTCTTTTCTTGATTGTCGCTGTAAAGTATCTCTTCCATCCTAATGATTTTCTCACGAAAGGTTTCAAAAAACACTAAAAGCTTATCAGTAAACGCATCGATAAACTCATGCGGTGCATCAAAACGATGTTTGAGGGCTACAAACTCTTGACGCTCCTTATCATAATAAAAACTTTTTTTATCTGTAAATACAAATCCAAAAGAACTTGCCTGCAAATTCACATCGATTACCGGAAGCCTTAAAATGAAAAGCGTGTACGCATCATCGACACTGAAAATCGATGAATGCATCTCGTTTTTTAAATCTTCAAGATGGAGGGGATTGATAAGCTTTTCTATCTTCATTCGGTTTGATCCTTTTTAAAGTGCACATCAAGCTGCGGAAACGGTATCTCGATCCCACGTTCATAAAACGTCGTATAAATAAGCTCCAAAAAGTCTTTCATTCGAGAGGATTGTTCTGTTTTATCTGTCGCGGCATTCACCCAGACAAGCAACTCATAATCGACGCTGCTCGCATTCATGCTACTCATCCACACTTCTGGTCGTTTGTCTTCTTTGGTCCGTATGAAGGCAAGGTCGCTTTTTTCTAACGCTTCAAGTACCACTTCTTTGACTTTATCCACCGGTGTACCATACGCCACCCCAAACGGAATATGCAGTCTCCGTGTGCGGTCACCGTACGTATAGTTGATGACATTGTTTGCGATAAATGACGAATTGGGGATGATCACATCGATATTATCAAAAGTATTGACGATAGTGGAACGCATATCAATTTTCGATATCGTTCCCTTAAGTGTTTGGTCTATCTCGACGATATCCCCTACCCTTATCGATTTTTCAAACATTAGTATGATCCCTGAGATGAAGTTTGAAACGACATTTTGAAGCCCGAAACCGATACCGACCGATAATGCACCGGCAATCATCGCAAAGGATGAGAGGTCAAGCCCTATACTGTTTAATGCGACCAAAAAAGTGATGATAAAGATCACATAAGAACCCAAATTTGCCAAAATCGTACGGTTGCTGACAGAAACGGTACGTATCAGTTTTTTAGAGTACAAAATTTTGAACTTATAGAGCCATCGTATGATATATCCAATAAAAAATATCAACGCTACTTTGAGAAATGAAAACGTAGAAATCTCTTTTTCTTGATACACAAATAGTGGTTTGTTGATCATCTTCCATGTGTACTTTAACAGATCGATAAAAGATTCTTTGGTGGTCGAAATGGTGGTTTGCGTCATCCCCATTTGATTGGTGATCATCTCTTTGATGATCCCCCTGATAGACATATTGAGTTGGTCACTTATCTTGATCTTTTCAAGTTGTTTGTATTTTTCAAAAACGACCGTATCGTTTTGCTTCAACGCTTGAAGCACTTCAACGATCATAAATCTAAATTTTTGGATATTCAGCTCATTTTTTTGCTCTGTGATCTCTTCGAGCTGTTTTTTCGATTGTTCAATGTTTTCTTGATTGTTTTCGATGGTGTATTTGTCCAAATCGATCATCAGCAACCGTTGTTTGGATTTGATATCTTGAAGTTTAACTTGTATCTTCTCTTGTCCTGTTTGGGAATTATTGGTGTCAAATTCGACTTTTTGTTTCGCTTCAAGCAGCTGATTGAACAATTCGAGCCGTTTCGATTCAAACTCTTCAACACCTTGTTGAAGCATCTTTTGGGAAATCTTATACATCGCATACTGCAACTGCAAACTCATCAGCTCCGTTTTAGTCGATTCAGAGATATTGGTGATTTCACCTTCTAGATAATCCATATTTTTAGAAAGCTGGCTGATCCTTGAGGTACTCTCTGCTTGGTTGTTGAGTGCTGTGGCGTATTCAAAAAGTGCATCGATATAACTTTTTTCAGATTTGGATGCATCGGCTAAATGCGGGAGTTGAAACGCCAACGGGTTTTTTTGCAACTCGATAAGCTTATGAAGCAATTTAACTTCATATTGGACTTGTGGGGTTTGTTCGATAGTGGCTCTTTCACTGATACGTTTTTCATATTCTGCTACCAAATCATTGGATTCATAAAGTGTTTGATCGACAGTTGCCGCATGCAACGTCAAAAAACTAAAAGCGAGAAGAATGATCTTCCTCATGAAATAATCCTTTTGTGTTTTAAAGATAATACCGATTATAGGAGATAATCACTTAATTTATTTCATCCCAAACATATAGTGCTATAATGGCATCCAAAAAAAGGAAAATCATGAATTTTGAAAATGTAACAGTCGCATTGGAAGGGAACAGCTATTTTGATGGTGCCGTCACCAGCCGTAAATTAACGTTTGGCGATGGCAGCGTCAAAACACTTGGATTTATGCAACCCGGCACCTATGAGTTTGGGACAGACGCTGCTGAATTGATGGAGATCACTTCTGGAGAAGTGGAAGTGTTGTTGCCTCAAAGTGATACATGGCGCGTCATCAAAGGGGGAGAAAATTTCAACGTCCCTGCACAAAGCAAATTTGGGATTAAAGTAAAGACTTTAACCGATTATTGCTGTTCTTATCTTTAGTCGTTATTCTTCATCCAGACAGACCTTTTGGAGCATATCTAGCTCTTGAAGCACTTTTCCTGTTCCTCTGGCTACCGCAAGCAGAGGATCTTCAGCTACATAAACAGGGATTTTTACGATCTGTGACAAATACACATCCAACCCTCTGATGAGGGCACCTCCTCCACTTAAAACGATCCCATTTTGTACGATGTCTCCTGCCAAGTCAGGTGGCGTTGCTTCAAGGACACTTTTCAATGCATTTGCGATCTCTTGAAGCGAATCTATCATTGCTGCTCTCATATGTTCTGAAGTCACTTCTATCGACGCAATACTGCCATCGACACTATTGCGTCCACTGACTGTTTTTTTGAGTGCTTTGTCGAGCTTGATCGCTGTACCTATCTCTATCTTCAGTGTTTCGGCTGCTCTCTCACCGATGATCAGATTAAAATTCTTTTTAATATAATCGATAATCGCCTGATCGATCTTATCCCCACCTACACGTACAGACAAACTTGAAACAAGCCCTCCCAAAGAGGTGATGCCTATCTCTGTCGTTCCTCCGCCGATATCTACGATGAGATTTCCATTGGGTTCTTTGACCGGCAGCCCGGCTCCAATCGCCGCAGCCATAGGCTCTTCGATAAGATGCACATACCTTGCCCCTGCCCTTAACGTCGCATCTTTCACTGCATGCTTCTCCACTCGCGTTAAATCATACGGCACACATATCACAACTCGCGGATAACAAAACAGCTTTCTGTTATGCGCTTTTTCTATGAAATAACGTATCATCATCTCTGTCGTTTGAAAATCTGCGATGACACCATCTTTCATCGGACGTGTCGCCTTGATATTTCCAGGAGTTTTTCCTACCATCTCTTTGGCTTCCTGTCCGACTGCCAACACTTGCTCTTTGCCGTATTTGTCATATTGTATCGCAACGATAGAAGGTTCATTCACCAGAACTTCTTGCGTTTTAGAAAGGACTAAAACATTTGCTGTCCCAAGATCGATCGCCAGATCATTGGAAAACATTCCACAAAATTTTTTAAACATGATACTCCTTTTTTGATAGGTATTCACTCTTCTAGAAATACTTGATTTTTCCCGTTTTCTTTTGCCCTATACATAGCATAATCTGCTCTTAAAACCGCAGAATCAAATGTATCTGTAAGATTCAATACCGATATCCCTATGCTCACTGTAACCTTTGAACCCGTCAACGTTTTCAACGGTTCATCCTTTTCTATCAGCTTGCATATTTTGTTCGCTATCATTTTAGCATCATCCTTTAGCATCAAACCCATTAATGCTACGACAAACTCCTCACCGCCCCATCTTGCTATCAAATCGACTTCCCTTAAATTCGCTTTGATCACAGTTGCAAACCGTTTGATGACCATGTCTCCTATATGGTGCCCATGGGTATCATTGATCTTTTTAAAATCATCGATATCTAAAAATAACATATGCATAGGATCACCTATCCTTTTTTCCATTCTTAGCATATATTCTACTTGATCGGTAAAACTTCTTCGATTGAGTAACCCTGTCAACTCATCATGCTGAGAAAGCATCTCCAATTTTCCAATAAGCTTTTTATACAAAACAGCCCGTCCGGTTAAAAGCAGGAGAAAGAACTCCAAGATAGTTGCAAACAAAAGACTGATCGTTAACACAGCCCAAGTAAATGTAGAAATATGTTCAGAAAAATACTCCGGTGTCGCATAAAGTTCCAATTCCCATCTTTTTTGCCCGGCAAGGATCGTATTTTTGATGGGTACAATATCTTCTATATGGATGGTATCGAGAGTATCTATCCGTTTTCCTGTCTGGTCTTTATAATACCTAGCGATAGGAACACTTTCCCCTGTATCTATCTGGGCATTGAGTGAAAGCGCGACATTTTTCAAATCAAAATGCCTCAAAATATTTTCAAACAAATCACCAGCCCGATAAACTCCAACAACATACCCTTTTAATACATTCGCCTCTTTTGGTGTTGCATCTTCAAGGGAGAGAAAAAACAAAATACCTGCTTGCTTTCCTTTCTCTTGGACTAAGCTGATCGGATCTGTCGCAATAATTTTGCCTGTTTGTTGTGCTTTGTCCAAAGAAGCACGCCTTGTGGGGTCGGAATAGACATCATATCCTAATGCCTGTTTATTATGCTCTAAAGGTTCGATATATGTGACAACGACGTGCTTGTCATGATTGGCCGCACAGACCATCCCTTTCTCACTGCGTTCAGTGATGACAAAATCTTTAAACTGCGTTTTCATTTCCGATTCGAAAGCCTCTCGCTGAGAACCGTTGATCACCCTATTCCACGAAATAGCTTGGATAGTTTTATGTCGATCAATCGGATTGTTTAAAAAGCTTTTAAATTCAGAAGCTTTCACATACTCTGAACTCTTGATAAAATCACGCGTAGCATAGAGAACTTCAAGGTTTGTTGAGAGCTCATTTTCTAAAGCTTTGGCAATGAGCAGTCCATTTTTGGCAAGTTCTTTTTCGATACGCTGATTTTCATTTTTTTGGGTGATCGAAAACAATCCACCCAACAACACCAATGTAATGAGC
>JBEARN010000005.1:0-29563 GCA_041163165.1 Pseudomonadota bacterium | reverse complement strand
AAATGTCCGGAAAGTATTAAATCACCCTGTGCAACATTTCTGAGCGCATCATTAATTTTGTTCATCCACTCATCTATTTTATCACCATAATCAAAATGAACAATCTCTTGCAAATAAGATTGTATTGGACCAATTCCAGCTATATGGATCAACATATCAAAAAGTTTGCTATTGGTATTTGATTGGTAAGTGAGTTTAGTAAACTTAATCGTACGTTCGTTTTTATCGATCTCTGGAGTACCTGAAAACATCACCTCCCCTTGAATATCAAACCAATGAAATTTATCTAACATTTTAAGCCATTCATCTCTACTATCGTAACTAACATGTGCGGAGATACTTAAGGTCCCTTGCTCATTTTTTATAATTTTTGGGTTCGAAATATTAAGTACGCCAGGGATGACGCTATCTTTGAAATCTATCGTGTAGAGGTCTCTAGCACTTTTTTCATTTTTGGTTCTTTCTAAAAGTTCATTGTAAGTTACTTTGATAGGAAGATGTAGGTTGAAACCTTTATCTGTGTAGCATAATGGTTGAAGTGGACTGAGTTTAGTTGTATCATAGTTGGCAGGTGCAGTTCCCAAAATAATATTTGCTTTCCCTTTTATACTCACTGTACTCCTCATAATATGATCTTTAATATCGATTTGGGAACAAGCGATCATATTTGGTTGAAATACCAGATAGGTTTCACTTTGATTGTCTATCTTAATTGGTTTTTGGATATCTTCCCACTCCTCTTGCATCTTCCCTTTGATATCAAGTTGATCTAGTAGATCGGGTACTTTTTGAGCAAATTTATCCATCGCTTTTTTCAGTTTGGGTTCGAGTACACTTTTAATATTGATATTGAAAAGATTAAACAGTTTCAATTCGGGGGTGTTAGACCAAGTAAAATTATGCTCAAGGTCGATAGAAATAGTCCAATCTTTATTGATCGTAGGTGTAGCATTGATATAAAGCATAGCAGCGGCATGCGCTGTTCCGTATAAAAGACCGTCCGCCGAGGCTTGCGCCTTTATGGGAAAAGTAAATTGCAAGGTTTGACCATTACCATTTACCGTGATATGCCCATTGCGTTTGATCCAGCCTTGCACATGGCATTTGATCCGAGGAAAGACTTTCATATCTTCTGTCCAATCTCTGCAGGAGAAACTAAATCCTTTGAGTTTGCAACTTGGAATAGCAGGTCTTTTGATATATTGAGGATCGACACACGACTTGTTTCGTTCATCCAATGAAGCCAAATCATTTGGCACTTCGTCATTTAAAAATTTTTCCAATACAGTCAAATCAGCATGAATAGGCAACACGATGACCGAATCTTCCGTATCTGTTTCTTCGATAGCATTTCCATTGGTTGCCATAAGGATGAAGCATAAGATCATCAAAAATGGTTTAGTGGAAGTATAAAATCTATGGTTGAACATAAAAACCTCTTATATTGATTTAAAAATTATACAAGTTTACACTAAATTTTTGATGCTGATTTCAATACAAAACCATTTTTAGTGCAAAAAATGCTATGGCAATTTTTATCTATAAGCAATGTTTCTATCTTTCATATTTTTTGCTTAATTCTATTGTGCTATAATCACTCAAAAAAAGAGATTTTACATGAGAGTTTTTCTATTATTGATCGCACCAGTATGGATATTTGCCAAAGTCCATTATGCTAAAGTAGAGCCTTATGAATCAGTCATATTAAAATCGGCAGTTAGTGGATTGGTGCTTGATGTTGATCTTGATGCCGAAGGGACGATGGTCGAAGGAAAACGTGTGATTTATCTGGATGATGTATTGGATCAAATCAATTTAACTACCTCAAAAGAAAAATTCTTGCTTCTTAAAGAAACGTTTCAACGGCAAGAAGCATCTTTTCAGCGGATCAATAAATTGCAAACCGTTTCTACTACCCAAAAAGACAATGCATTTTACAGTTACTCTTCTGCCAAAACACAGTATTTAGATATGGAGTATAAAGTTGCGCAGCTTGAAGATACGATTGAAAAAAAATCGATTGTACTTCATCAGATGTATTTGTATGAAATTATGGTCAGAAGAGGGGATTATGTAGCGCCCGGTTCACCTTTGGCAAAAGTGGTAGATGCGACCAAAGCAAAGCTTGTACTTTTTTTAGAACCGAGTGAGATAGACAATGTGCAGAAAAGAATGGTTTATTTAGATGACAACAAGACATCATACAAGGTAAATAAAGTGTGGAAAGTGGCAGATGAAAAGTTTATCTCTTCTTATCGTGCGGAGATTTATATCGATGCACCGCAAGCGATGTTTTCAAAACTAGTAAAGGTTGAACTGAAGTGATAGCAACAGCGTGTGGGCTTGATTGTTATGATGCTTGTTCCATCTTACTCTCACCAGATCAATTTCCTAAAATAGAGGGGAACAGTACACATCCTGTTACACAAGGAAGTTTATGTCGTTTTCTTTATAAAAGTATGCATGAAACGGCACGTATTACTTCGCCACGGATTGAGGGTAAAGAGGTCAGCATCGATGAAGCGATGAAAGCAGTTGCAAATGCTTTTAAAGAGAAGTCCAGTTTGCTCTGGCGTGGTTCTGGCAATGTCGGTGTGATGCAAGAAGTGACCAATCTTTTCATGGAGAAAATAGACGGTACATTAACCAAAGGATCATTGTGCGATGGCGCAGGTCATGCAGGGATCATCTCTGGAAGAGGAGTCAATAAAACTTTGCCTTTGGAGCAGATTGCTCAAGCAGATACAGTGGTGATATGGGGGCGCAATATCACAGTCACCAATGCACATCTTATACCTTATCTCGAAGGAAAAAAAATCGTTGTGATCGATCCTGTGAAAACAGAGATCGCCAAAAAAGCAGACCTTCATCTTCAGATAGAACCGCGAACTGATTATTATATCGCTTTGATGTTGGCACGATTTATTTTTATGGAAGATAGCCAAGATGATGAATGGTTGAAAGAGTTCGCCCCTGATTTTGAAGATTTTTATGAATATACACGCGAGCATCGTATTAAAGCGATTTTAGAACATTGTGGTACAGATTTGGGAGAGATGGGAAGAGCACTCAATTACCTTCGGGACCAAAAAGTGGTTTTTTTGGTCGGAGCAGGGGTGCAAAAATATTCCACAGGACATTATACTTTAGCCGCGATTGATTCACTGGCTGCAACTTTAGGTTTGTTTGGCAAAGAAGGGTGTGGTGTGAGTTATCTTGGCGATTCTAAATTAGGATTTGCAAACCCTTTTGATGTTGCATGCAAGCGTGTTTCTAAAGTAGTCAGTGCGTTTTCATCATTTGATACCGTTTTGGTTCAGGGAGGCAATCCTGCTGAATCGATGCCAGATAGTCATCGTGTACAAGAAGAGCTTGAAGCGGTTGAAAATTTGATCTATTTTGGTCTTTATGAAAATGAAACATCACGTCGCGCAAAGATCGTAATCCCGGCAAAAACGTTTTTTGAAAAAGAGGATATCCGTTTGAGTTATGGTGATCGTTATGTCACTCCTATGAAAAAAGCACTCTCTTCAGAGGTCGGGATCAGTGAATATGCGTTTACAAAGTATCTTTTTGATGCGTTCGGATTTGACGATTTGCAAGAAGAAGATTATTATCTTGATGCTTGGTTAAGTCAGTGCAAAAAAGAAGGAGAGTATTATATCTCTCCAGCCTACGAAGCGATCCCTTATGAAGATGGATTTGGAGATGAGGGAGATGATGAATTTGTCTTTATAGATGATTATGATGATGACTTTATCAACACAAAACGATTTCGAAAATACCGAAAAAAAAGTAAAAATGAGGCAGTTGATAAGACATACTGGTTGCTTTCACCCAAATCAAAAAAATCACTCAATACGCAATTCTCACGGGGAAAATCTGTTCGCATTCATCCTGAGGCTGGCTATCAAGAGGGAGAAAAGGTCCAACTTGCCTCTGAGTATGGTACCCATCAATTTGTGATTAAACTAGATGAAGATGTCAGACTGGGATCCGTAGTGGTTACTAACAATACGATTGGTGTCAATTACCTTACCCCTTCCATCGTTAGCGAAGAGGGAGAAAGCGCATGTTATCAAGAGGTAAAAGTAACGATCGAATCTTTAGAAAATAGAGAGGAATAAAATGAATTTAGAAGCATTGGATAAAATGTATGTATTGCAAACATATGCAAGAGATTACACCAATTTTGTAGAGGGAAAAGGGTCTACACTGTATGATGATCAGGGTAAAGACTATATCGATTTTGGTTCAGGAATTGGAGTAAATTCCGTAGGACATGGCAATGAAACACTCTCTTCAGCGATTTGTGAGCAGGCGAAAAAGATCATCCATATTTCTAATTTGCAGGTCATCGAACCGCAAGCAAAACTGGCAGAAAAGATTGTCAAGCTTAGTGGTTATGATATGGGGGTCTTTTTTGCCAACTCTGGAGCAGAAGCCAATGAAGGTGCCATCAAAATCGCACGTAAATACGGAGAAACGAAGTTTGCGAACAAACGTTATAAAGTGATTACACTTGAGCATTCGTTTCATGGACGTACCATTACGACAGTGAAAGCGACAGGGCAAGAGAGTTTTCATTCGCCATATTTTTCACCGTATCCCGATGGTTTTTCGTATGAAAAAACCATTGAAGCGGTGTATCAAGCGATTGATAATGAGACTGTAGCGGTAATGATAGAGCTGGTTCAGGGTGAGGGAGGTGTGCAACCTTTTGACAAACAAGAGATGCAACAACTTGCCGAGTATCTTAAAACAAAAGATATTTTACTGATCGTGGATGAGGTTCAGACAGGTGTCTATAGAACAGGTGAATTTCTCGCTTCTAATTTATATGAGATTGAACCTGATATTATTACTTTGGCGAAAGGATTGGGCGGCGGTGTCCCTATCGGCGCAGTGATGACAAAGCATAAAGATCTTTTGAGCGCAGGAGATCATGGAAGTACTTTTGGAGGTAACTATCTTAGCACAACAGCAGGACTAGCTGTGCTGGAGGTATTGTCCTCTTTATATGAAAATGGTACTATAGATGAAACATTGGTTTATTTTTCAGAAAAATTAGGTGATATTGCACAGCGTTATGGTCATCTTTTTGAAAAAGAGGTTGGGCTTGGATTGATGCGCGGTTTGCGGGCAAAAAGTGCAGAAATACAAGTCAAAGTGATCAAAGGATCTATCGGACAAGGTTTGATCGTTCTTAAAGCAGGTCGTAATACGGTCCGTTTTTTACCGAGTATTACGATCACTAAAAATGAAATTGATGAGGGGTTTAAACGTTTTGAAAAAGTTATTTCTTCTTTGTAGTGTGGTTGCAGCATCGTGGATGCATGCAGATGAGTTGGCAAACATTCTTTCCGATAATAAAAACAAGATTTTTGATTATCAGTTTGAAAACAATGAGCTTGAGAGTGATATGCTCTCCAGAAGTTGGATGAATCCTGTGAAAGTGCAGTATCGCAATAGCCTTGCAGAGCAATTCATGGATGATACAAGAAATACAAAAATTGGAAGTTGGAATGTGATCATAGATCAGCCGATTTTCCGTTCAGGCGGGATCTATTATGGGATCAAGTATGCAGACGCATTAAGGGATGCGAACAGCGCAGAAATCATGCTTCAAAAACGTACGATGATCGCGAATGCGGTTTCGATCCTTTTTAATTTGAAAAAGACACAACTGGAAGCGAAAAAACTTAACTATCAAGTTAAAAATGATGCCATAGACATCAAACAAAAACGCGACAGTTATGATGCTGGTGTTTTAGACAGCAGTTTTTTGGATCAGGCGATTTTGAAAAAAAGTCAAGATGAAACGGCACAGCTTCAACTAGAGATCACGCAATCAGAACTCATGCAACAATTTGCTGCTTTAAGCACAAAAGACCCAAAAGATTTGGCGCTTCCAAAGCTAACCTTAATGAGCAAATCAAAATACAGTGCAGATAATCTAGAACTCAAACGAGATCAGCTTCGCGCGAAGCAGTCAAACTATAACCAAAAAGTGACATGGGCAAAGTATCTACCAGCTGTTTCTTTGCAAGGGCAATATACGGACAGTGATATCAATCCTTTGTGGGATAATGGTTCGTTGAAAGAAAAATATTATACCTATGGACTAACGGTTTCGATGCCGATCGATGTCAATATGTTTGCCGATATCGAGGCGAGCAAAGTAAAAAAACTTCAAGCCGCAGTCGAAGCGATCGACCGTAAAGAGACGGTAGGAGAAGAGTACGATTGGATAGCAAATAGTTTGGGTATTTTGGAGAAAAAAATTAATTTAGCTCAAAAAGATGCTAAAGTGTATCAAAATCTTTACCGTTTAACGAAAGATTTGGCTAAAGCGGGAGACAAGACTCCTCTGGATGCAGAAGTGATGCAAAACTCTTTGCAGATACGAAACCTAGATCAACAAATTTATGAGATAGAGAAACAGTTGTTGTTGTTAAAACTTTATGCTCGGATGGATCATGCTGTTTAGTCGTTATATGGACGAATGGCTCTATGGTGAGCAAGGTTATTACAAAACATTTAAAGCCATAGGCAAATCGGGCGATTTTTATACAGCGGTGAGTACGAGCCGATTTTTTGGCGCGAGTATCGCCCAATTTTTTTACCAGCTTCTTCAAGAAGGAAAAGTAGATAAAAATGGGTGGCTTATCGAGATAGGGGCGCACCAAGGGTATCTCATCTGCGATATGATTCAATGGCTATATACGTGTGATCCTTCTTTGATCCAAACCCTTCATTTTGGTATTGTGGAGCGCCAACCTGAAGTGCGAAAAGTGCAACTCGCTTACATCAAAGAGCGATTTGGTGAAGATGTGAGTGTGACCCATTTTAATGATATTTCTGAAGTGGAAGCTTCGTATGCATTTGTGGTCGCCAATGAAATTTTTGATGCTTTCCCTTGCGAACTCTTAAAAGAAGAGAAGATCGCAACAGTGAACGATCATCAGATCAGTTGGGAAGAAGCTCCCAAAGAGATGTTGACGTGGGCAAAAAAGCATTATCTCACGCAAGGTGAAGTGGCAGTAGGGTATGAGACATTTGCCAAAGAGATGGCACAAGGGATAGAGAAGTGTGATTTTGTCTCTTTTGACTATGGAGAGAAGTATATTAGGAATGATTTTTCTATTCGTATTTATCGAGCGCATCAGACGTTTCCTCTTTTTGATGAAGCGTTGGTTCTTTCTGAATCTTATCAAAAAGATGATATCACCTATGATGTCAATTTTGCCCATGTCATCGAAGCATTTGAGGCAGCGGGATTTAAGACAGTAGAGTATGAAACGCAGGCACGGGCACTGATACGATTTGGGATTATCGAGATATTAGAACGTTTTGCGAAGCAGACCAGACAAGAGATCTATCTAAGAGAAGCAGACAAGATCAAAACCCTCATCGCCCCTACGATGATGGGCGATCGGTTTAAGATGGTGCATTTTAGGAAATAATCGCTACCACCGCGATGGCAAATCCTCCATCATGGCTAATGGAGAGCGAACTGCTTTGGATGCCATGCAGTTTTTGTGCATTTGCGCTTAGTTTAAAGTAGGGTGCGCCTTTGGCATCTTTATAAATTTCCATATCATGAAACGAAAGCTCTTTGCCTATGCCACAACCTAATGCCTTTGCAATCGCCTCTTTCGCTGCCCAAAATCCTGCGATAGAAGTTGTTTTTTGAGCAAGTTGCATCTCACTTGGATGCAAGAAGCGTTGCGTAAACTTCTCGCCAAATTGTGAGAGCGACTTGTCGATGCGATCGATCGCTACGATATCTGTACCTATTTTCATGGGTGTATTATATCAGTTAAATTATTAGTCGTAGAAAGTAGTTGTCATTTGCTACGCTTCTCTCACATCCATTCAACCACTTTAGAGACTTCATCGGCGATAAAGCATTTAATCGCTGTTTCTTCTAGTGGTTTCATCGGAATGACTGCTTTAGTGAAACCTTGTGTTTCCATCTCTTTAAGACGCAGTGCCAAATTTGAAATTTCACGTATCTCACCAGTGAGGCTTACTTCACCTAAAAATAACGTCTCTGAACTCAGTTTTCTGTCCCTGTAGCTGCTTAAAATAGCTGCGATGATCGCAAGATCGGCAGAAGGTTCATTGATCTTGATCCCTCCTGCAATATTGACGAAGACATCATAGGTGCCCAATGGCAGGTCAAGTTTTTTTTCTAAAAGGGCTAAAAGCATACCCAAACGGTTGTTATCAAACCCTGTGGAACTTCGTTTGGGATGCCCATAAGCTTCAGCGACCAAAGCTTGTATCTCGACGATGATAGGACGGCTTCCTTCCATAATGACAGTGAGAGCAGAGCCTGATTGGAGTTTTTCTTTATTGAAAAATTTTCCTCCTACAGACTTCGCATCATTGAGACCACTTTTGTTCATCTCAAAGATCCCCACTTCATTGGTCGCACCAAAACGGTTTTTAAATCCACGTAATAATCGAAGATCCGAATTGGTATCTCCTTCAAAATATAAAACCGTATCGACCATGTGTTCAAGTACCCTAGGCCCTGCGATAGAACCATCTTTAGTGATATGCCCGATGATAAAGATAGGGATATGTAAGGATTTGGCGACACGCATGAGCTCAAAGGTGATAGTACGCACTTGAGTGACAGAACCAGGGGCAGAGGGATTGTCGTCAGTATAGAGTGTTTGAATGGAGTCTATGACAATCAAATCATAATCCTGATTTCCTATTTCATGGAGGATATGGTTCAGATTTATTTCAGGAAGTAAAAAAAGGTTCTCGTGATTGGCTTCAAGCCTGTTGGCACGTAACTTGATTTGTCCGGCTGATTCTTCACCGGAAACATAGAGTACTTTTTCCCCACGTTTAGCGATGTTTCCTGCGATTTTGAGTAAAAGTGTCGATTTTCCGACCCCAGGGCTTCCCCCGATGAGTGTGAGTGAACCAGGGACGATGCCTCCTCCAAGCACGACATCCAGCTCCTTGCTTCCGGAGGAGAATCGGACAGTATTATCTTCTTCTATCTCTGTAATCGATTTTGCTTTTGAAAGTCCAGAAATACTATGGTGTTTGGAGGTCTCTTCTAAAAATTTGATCTGATCCGAAGTGAGTTCGACCATCGTTTCCCATTGGTTGCATGAAGTACATTTCCCCATCCATCTGGGAGATTGAAATCCACATGCCTGACACTCAAAAATCGTTTTTTTCTTTGCCATGCTGACCCTTTTATCTTTTGCTATCGTAGTATATTCTGAAAAAGTACGTCATTTTAAAAAGATGTCAAATTGACATCTTTTAGAGACCTCTGGGGCATTTTAACTCTTTTGGCTATAATTTTATTACTAATTTAAAGAGGGCATCAGTGACATTCAACAGCATCAAACAACTTGTCTATGGACTTTATCTGACCAATAGTTTCGGCTATAGATTAAGCAAGGTTAAATCCCCGGAAGAAAAAACAAGGTTAAGAATCGCCTATTCCAAAGCACAGCTTGATGCACTTCATATTTCCGTCAAAGTAGAAAATCCAGAAAAATTACCTCAAGGGGGTCAATACCTTCTTGTGGTAAATCACAGAAGTATCATCGATCCACCTGTGATCGAAGTAGCGATTGAAAAAACAGGATTATTTGGGGTATGGATCTCTAAAAAAGAGTTGTATAACTCTTTTTTCTTTGGACTTTTTGTCCGCAAAGCAGGATCGATCTTGTTAGATAGAGAGCAGAGTCAAATGAGTGGTTTTTTTGCCGATGTGAAAGAGGCGGTGAAACGGGGAGAGTCGATTTTTATTTTTCCTGAAGGGACACGAAACAAAACGAAAAACGCTTTATCGACTTTTAAAGACGGATCAAGACTTATCGCACTGAAAAACCGTTTGCCTATTTTGCCGCTTTACATCAAAACCAATGCAGATCAAGCATTGAAAAATGCCCTCAAGGATCCTACTTTAACGCAAGAAGTGACGATCGTGGTGGGTGATGTTATCGACTATAAAGATAAAAAGCCATTAGAGCAAGTGTATCGAAAAATGTTTGGTTTAGGGGAAGCAGACTAAATAAAAATTTCATCTAAAATAGAGTTGATATACGCATTCGCTTTAAAGGGTATCAAATCATCAGGTTGTTCGCCTGTTCCGATATAAAAGATAGGCATTTTGAGTTCATCGGCGATACTAAGTACTGAACCACCTTTCGCTGTCCCATCCAATTTGGTAATGATAATCCCGTCGATACCGATCATTTGATGAAAGACTTTTGCTTGGTTGATCGATGAACTTCCTTGCGTTCCATCAAGTATCAGCATTTTACGGTGTGGCGCACCAGAAAGTGCTTTGTCGGCGACACGCACCATTTTTTTTAACTCTTCACCTAAATTGGTTTGCGTATGGAGTCTTCCTGCCGTATCGATAATGACATGATCAAACCCTTTTGCCTTGGCTGATTCGATGGTGTCATACACAACAGCTGAAGGGTCATGTCCTTGCTGCGTTGCAACGATAGGTATGTCGAGTTTATGAGCCCATCGTGTTAATTGTTCGATGGCAGCAGCACGAAAAGTGTCTCCTGCCCCCAGTATCACTTTTTTCCCTGATGTTTTATAGCGATGGGCAAGTTTAGAAATAGTGGTCGTTTTCCCCGCTCCATTCACCCCGATGATCATTTCCACATAAGGTTTGGCATCACTCTCTTTAAAGTCAGCTTTGTACTGGAAGACGGAGATAAGCGAATTGAATGCTTGAATTTTATTAATCGTGTCCGGCAAACCATCCAAAAGTCTTTCGACTAGATCATAATGGACATCGGCTTCAAGTAAAATATCTTCAAATTCATCTTTAGGGATATTTTTTCGTTTGTTTGGCGCTACATCTTTGATTGCATCATTTGTTTTGTCTAATACTTTTTTAAAAAGATTGAACATTTTTTACCTTTTTTGCAATAGCTCTTTGGCTTGTTCGAGGTCATATTCGATCATCTCAACAGGGACACTTCCCTCATAATGGGTAAAATAGTTACCTTCCACAAAAATAAGCGTGAGCGGGATAGAAAACTCTAAAGGTAAAGCGAGCATAGTGGCAATACGCTCCACCAAAAATGTATTGTTGTCATTTTGGGAGATGAAATAGTTGATTTTATTTTTGGCGATAAAGATATCGAGTTGGGTAGGATCAATGTTATCGTTCACAAGCACGCCTGTGATAAAAAGATCATCAGCATATTTGGTCTGAAGGTCATTCAAATAAGGTATCTCCCCTATGCAAGGAACACACCATGTTGCAAAGATATGTATGATGGTGATGGGCTTTTCGGTGTTGTATATGTGAAGATTATGTTTCGTGAGACTTACCGTATGGTTCTCATGGTTCGAATTGGAAAGTTTGATAATCTCTGCTTTTTCTCCTGATGGTGAGATAATATAAGAAGCTGGTGTCATATTTTGAGATGCTATATCTTCTTCTAAATCATCCTCATCAGTTAAAATCGTTGCGTTTGTCGATGCAGGTATGGTAAATTCTGATGCTGGTCTGTCCCAAGTGATGAAAATGATCAAGATAAGCAACAAAATGGGTAATAAAATAACACCGATTTTACGCACATAAACCCTTTTGGTATAATTAGTCTGGCGATTATAACCAAAGAGCCATAATAACATGATGATATAGATGGGATATGTATGACAAAAGCAGAGAAAAAGGATCGATTTAGGCAAGAGAGTTTGCAAAAGCTAAACCATATTTCTAAAATGAACGGTTATCTTAAAGATAAAAAGATTGTTCAAACACTCTATTGGATCATTGCGCAAGAGGATGCCAAAAGTGTGATGCTTTACCTCCCGTTAAGCATAGAAGTCAACCTTTATCCCTTGATACTGAAACTAAGAAAAGAGAGACGAAACCTTTATGTTCCATTTATGGAGGGTAAAAGTTTTAGATTGGTAAAATATAGGCTTCCACTCCGAAAAAAACAGTTTGGGATTAAAGAACCCAACGATTCGAAACAATATAGAACTAAGAAGATAGATATGGCTATCGTCCCTATTGTCGGGGTAGATGGTATGCAGCGACGGATTGGTTTCGGTAAAGGGATGTATGATCGATTTTTCGAAAAAGAACGACACAATATACAAAAAACCATTTTTACGGCACGCAAGTTGTGTTATGCGGCTGAAGATATTACTGATGCGTATGATGTGCGCGCCGATATGATTATTACTGCTTGATAAAAATTAAACCTATTTTTTAGCAGAGAAAAAAGGATGATAAATGTTGATAATAGCAGGTATTTTTGGAGTCATAATAGGGGTAGGCGTAACCTATATCTTACTTCAAAAAGGACAAGCCAATCGCTTTGTTTATATGGAAAAAGAAGCTAAGGCAAAAGCGAATGCGATAGAAAAAGAGACTGAACTTTTAGTCAAGTCTTCTCAAATGAAAATACAAGAAAAAGAGCTAGAGCAAGAGCGAGAGTTTCAAAAACGCGTAGCTAAAGTCGATGAAAAGAAACGCCAACTCATGTACCAGATCAAAGAAGCTACTTTAAAAGAAGAGGGTTTAAAGCTTTTGGAAAAACGTATTTTAGAAAAAGAGAAGCAACTCGACAAACTCGAAATCAAAAAGCAAAAAGAGATAAGCAATGCACTTGAAAAGCTTGAAAACATAGCGGCCCTTACCCAAGAGGAAGCCAAAGCGTATATCTTAGAGAAAGTGGAAGAACAAAGCCGTGCTGATGTCGCTTGTGTGGTGCGTAAGTATGAGCAGATGGCAAAAGAAGAAGGGGAAAAAAAGGCCAATTACATTTTATCCCAAGCGACGACACGTTTTGCAGGAGATTTTGCAGGCGAACGGTTGATCAATTTTGTCAACCTTCCCAGTGATGAGCATAAAGGACGCATTATCGGCAAAGAGGGAAGAAATATCAAAACATTAGAGATGCTTTTAGGGGTGGATATCGTAATCGATGAAACCCCTGGAGTGATTTTGGTAAGTAGTTTCAACCTTTACCGAAGGGCGATCGCGACAAAAGTGCTGGAGATACTTGTAGAGGATGGAAGGATACACCCTGGGCGCATAGAAGAAGTGCATGTGAAAGTGGAAGCAGAATTTGAGCAAAAGACGTATGAAGAGGGTGAAAATATTTTGATAGAGTTGGGGCTTTTCCCGATGAATGAAGAGTTGGTCAAACTACTTGGACGGATGAAGTACCGAGCAAGTTATGGACAAAATGCTTTGGCTCATACCCTTGAAGTAGCGAAACTGGCGCGGGTGATGGCTGCAGAGATGGGGGGAGATCAAATGCTAGCGATGCGAGCAGGATTGTTGCATGATATTGGAAAAGCATTGACGCAGGATGCCGGCGGATCGCATGTCGATATCGGCGCAGATCTTTGCAGAAAGCATGGAGAACATCCTACGGTCATCAATGCGATTTATGCCCATCATGGACATGAAGAGCCTGATTCTGTTGAGAGTGCCGCTGTATGTGCTGCGGACAAACTTTCTGCTGCAAGACCAGGGGCAAGAAGGGAAGTGCTAGAGAGCTTTACAAAACGTGTCAAAGAGGTCGAATCGATCGCTCTGGATAAAGCGTATGTCACACAAGCCTATGCGATCAATGCAGGTCGTGAAATACGGGTTTTCGTCAATGCGCAAAAAATGAGTGACAATGAAGCGGTACTTTTAAGCAAAGAGATCGCCAAAGAGATAGAAGAAAAAGTGCAGTATCCGGGTGAAGTAAAGGTGAATGTCATCAGGGAAACACGCGCCGTGAATTATGCAAAGTAAATTTGAAAAGCGTTATAATATAGACCATTAGAGAAAAAGGAACAGCAATGGATAGATGTCAAGAGATCATAGCAAATATGAAGATGGAGGAGTGTTATTCTGGATTAAGCCTTTCGTTTGATGGAAGTGAGGGGCTTAAGAAAGAGATAGAAGAAGCGATCAATAAAGTGATCGAACAAACCAAAATGTCTCCTGTTGTATTTGATAACTCAAAAGATAAAAAGCCGGCATTTTATATAGAGTTTGGTGATGAGGTATATAGAGATAGCGGTGATTTCTTTACGTTGGTGCTTAAAGAGCTTAAGATCGATAAGTGTGTGCGTGAAATTGTAGAAAATTCATAATAGAAGGATATAAACGATGATGAAAAAATTAGTGGTTGGATGGTTGATTTTGCTTGCAAGTTTACAACTTCAGGCGCAAGACACGATCGTAGTATTTGAAACCAATGTAGGGAAAATAGAATTAAAGATGTTCCCGCAAATAGCACCCAAAGCGGTAGAAAACTTCGTGACACATGTTAAGAATGGTTATTATAACGGGCTCATTTTTCATCGTGTCATCAAAGATTTTATGATCCAAGGAGGTGACCCTACTGGTACAGGCAGAGGAGGTGAGTCTATCTGGGGAGAAGATTTTGAGGATGAGTTTGCACCAAATGTGGTATTTGATAGACCGATGCTCCTTGCTATGGCAAATCGAGGTCCAAAAACCAATGGAAGCCAGTTCTTCATCACAACCGTAGCTACGCCATGGCTCAATGGAAATCATACGATTTTTGGTGAAGTGGTAGCAGGTCAAGAGACTGTAAGAAAAATAGAAAATGTTTCAGTCTCAAGAGGAGACAGCAGACCGATGTTTGATCAAACCATCAAAAAAGCGTATCTCAAACAATAAATGGATTTAAACCCGATACGCCAAGAGCGTGAAAAATGGCTTACATGGAAAAACATTGCCCCTTTACAAGAAGCGATACAAAGCCTTAAAGTATATGATGGCGTCCAAATAACGCTTGGCGATAGGGTGACCATAAAGATTCCGGAACTCTCTTCTGAAGATGCTCAGCAGATAGAACAAACTGCGCGCCTTATGAAGCCTTGGCGCAAAGGGCCTTTCCAGATCAATGATCTTTTGATCGATACCGAGTGGCAAAGTCAGATCAAGTACAATCTTCTTGAACCCCATTTTGATTTGAGAGATAAAGTGGTGGGGGATATTGGGTGCAATAATGGGTATTATCTTTTTCGGATGTTGACACACAAACCTAATAAATTGATCGGATTTGATCCTTCCGCACTTTATTACTCGCAATTTCAATTGATGAACCATTTTGTCCAATCCAATATTATTTATGAGTTACTCGGGGTGGAACATGTAGAGTTTTACGAACACCGGTTTGACACACTTTTTTGTTTGGGTGTGTTGTACCATCGTTCCGATCCTGTAGGGATGCTCAAATCGCTTTACAAAGGATTGAATGAGGGGGGAGAACTCATCTTAGATACTTTTATGATAGATGGCGAGGATGAGGTATGTTTGACGCCAAAAGAACGTTATTCTAAAATCCCAAATATCTATTTTATCCCTACGGTCAATGCGTTGAAAAATTGGTGTTTGAGGGCAGGTTTTGAAAGTGTTGAAGTGTTAGAGATCATGAAAACTGACCTTGAGGAACAACGAAAAACAGAGTGGATTGATACCCAAAGTCTTGAAGATTTTCTTCATCCAGACGATGATACGAAAACAGTTGAAGGGTATCCCGCACCCAAAAGGGTTTACATTAAGGCGATTAAATAACGTTTTTAGCGATATTTTCGATTTTGTATTTAAAAATGTTAGATTCGCTTTCGTTTTATTTTTAAATAAGGTTCGTTTGGTTATAAATATGCTTTAAAAAATAGTAAAGTGGAAAAAGTTTAAGTTTTTCCATTGTTTAGTTGATGGGAAAAGAATGAGAATACTAACGGTAGGTTTTGACGAGGAGTATGTAAAAGAACTCGAAAAAGAACTAGACAAATATTTTATCTGTATCGTAGACCATGCAAAAGATATGTATGATGCAACGAATTTTACCGATTTTAGACATTATGAATTGGTGATCATTGTAGATGAGGGTGTGAAGTTTTCACTTGAGCGTTACGTCAATGAGGTGAAAAAGAAAAAGAGTGAAACGAAGATTATGATTCTTACCGATAATCTCAAGTCGCAATCAGCCTTTTTTGATCTTGGTGTTGATGATGTGATTTACAACCATTGCGAACATCCGGATCTTATCGCAGCAAGAGTGTTGGCAAATATGAGACACCTTTTTGGCACTCAAGTGAATGTTGATAAATTGGTGATCGATATCGCTAACAAAAAGATAGAGTATGACCATAAGATCGTTTCGCTCAATGGCAAAACATTTGATATTTTGGCTTACTTGGCACTTCGAAAACAACGTGTGTTCTCTAAAGATGAGATCATCAACGCGCTTTGGGAAGAGCCTGAGTATGTGAGTGACAATACGGTTGAAGTAGCGATAAACCAGATCAGAAAAAGACTGAAACAAATCCTTGGATTTCAAGTGATCCATACCGTGAGAAGAAGAGGATATAAGTTCTCTTACTGATCATGTTCCAAATTTTTCTTGTCAAAAAAAGAAAAAAATCATTCTTTCCTAATTGTGCGGTTGTGGCTTCTTGATCGGCTTCGCAATTTGTGTTACGCACCCCACAAAAAAGCTCCAGAACCACTTTTTTTATATGATAATTAAAATGCTTTTAAAAGCTTGTATAGAAGGAAAATAAAGATGCGACTCAACACCCATTTAGACATAGACAACACCCTATGCGGCAAGGTAGTAAAACTTCAAGAAGGTTACGCAGAGGTGATGCTTCATACTACGCATCAGATGCGTGCGGATGCGCAAGGGCTGGTGCATGGCGGGTTTGTCTTTGGGGCAGCTGATTATGCGGCGATGAGCGCAGTGAATGACCCGCATGTGGTACTTGGTGCAGCCAGCTCGAAATTTTTGGCTCCTGTGAAAGTAGGGGATATGGTACTGTGCAAAGCGATCGTTATAGAGACAAAGGGAAAAAAAGCCGCAGTGCAAGTGGAAGCGTATGTGCAGGAAAAAAAGGTATTTGAAGGAAGCTTTACGACATTTGTGCTGGAAAATCATGTATTGGAAAGTTGAAGGGGATTGTCGTAGGTTACACCATCAATGAAATTTTAAAAATAAAAGGATCGGTGTAAGAAAAAATGATCAAATTCTTTTTCTACGACAAGAACTGCAACTATAGCTTAGAAGTGTTAAGTGAGTGTTAATTCAGAAGGCGATATGTTATACTACAATTTCAAATTTGAATGAAGGTTATCCGTTATGAAAAAATTTTTACTCTCTATCCTTTTAGTGTTGGTCGTATTGGGCGGACTTTTTATGTATGCGCTCTACACAGAAGGTGCATTTGATGCACGTGTGGCAGTAGATCAGGAAGCCAAACCTTTTACTGCCACGATGAAATGTGAAACAGGCAAATGTGGCGGTGCGATGAAAGAGGACATGAGTGCGAAATGTGAAACTGGAAAATGCGAAACAGGCAAGTGTGATATGGGAAAATAAAGGGTTTTAACCTTTATGACTCAATGAGCTTTTTGCTTCAATTTTTTAGTGATTAAAGGGTACTTCTGACTTGATCTATCCAAAAAGGGATGACACGCTGTTCCGCTTTCAGGGTGGTGCTCATCCCATGACCAGGGTATACTGTAAAATCTTCTGCGATCGTCATCGCTTTTTGCAAGCTTTTGACCATATCTTTTCCATTTGATGCAGGGAAATCCCATCTCCCGATACTTCTTTCAAAGAGAAAATCTCCACTAAACCACACATCTCCGATCTCAATGATGCTGCACCCTGGAGTATGGCCAGGAAAGTGGCGAAACGTGATCTTGACATCTTCAAGAAGCAATGCTTCATCTCCATCGATGACATAGTCCGGGGTACTTGGCGGCACACCTTGTCCCAATGGATCGTCTTGAAGCATGAAAACATCGCCTTTTGGACAGTAGATAGGGATATGCAGTTTCTCTTTCAATGCAGCATTGGACCATACATGGTCGAAGTGCCCATGCGTGTTGAGGATAGCGATTGGATTGGTTACATTTTCTAATACCCACTGGGTCGCTCCCATGCCAGGATCGATGATAAAATCTTTCCCCTTTACCGTAGCGATATAGCAGTTGGTTTGATACGCACCCATAGGTTGGATTTTGATTTGCATGATATAATTCTCCTATGAATATAGATACGCTTTTAGAGCAAGCGATTGTGAGTGATGATATCGACATAAAGGCGCGATTGACCACACAATGTTTGGCTTATTGTAACCAAAATGAGATTAGCGTTAGTGAAGATTTTGTGCCACGCCATTTTTGTGAGCCTTCGTATGCTTCTAAATGTCAGATCGTAGACCCTAGAGCACTTCCTGCTCGCAAAGACTTTGAGACCAAAGAGGGATTGGCTACTTTGGTGCATGCCATTGCACATATCGAATATTCTGCGATCGATTTGGCTTTGGATGCTGTCTATCGTTACCCTGATATGCCATTGGAATATAAGATCGACTGGCTAGAAGTCGCTTCTGATGAGATACGTCATTATCAAATGTTAGAGACTATTTTAAATGATTTGGGATTTTCGTATGGGGATTTTCCTGTCCACTGCGGACTTTTCGATGCGGCAGAGCATACAGCTCACAACATCCTTCATCGCATGGCGGTCATCCCGCGTTACTATGAAGCATCCGGACTCGATGTAAGTCCGCAAATTTTGAAAAAGTTAGACAACCGTCGCAAAAATTCACAGGTCAAACGTGTCATGGATGCCTTGACAATCATCTATAATGAAGAGATAGACCATGTGCAAAAAGGGGACAAGTGGTTTAAGTATCTTTGCAAAGAAGCAGGGGTTGATACGGAAGAAGAATCAGCGGTCTATTTCGAGATACTGGAACACTATGATCTTCTTTCTAAGCATCGTCCGCATATCAATGTTGCCGCACGAAAAGAAGCAGGTTTTTCATGTACTGAGATCCAAAAACTTGGGGCAAAGGAGTGCTCGTGAAAGCTTTTGTCGAGATGATGTTTTTTGCACCAAAGTGGTATCACTATCCTTGGATCGTATTGCTCTCTCCTCTCTCTTTGACGTATGGGGTATTCATGTCACTCCGCAGAGCGTTAGTGCCAAAGAAAGACTTTCATCTTCCCATCATCTCTGTGGGAAATCTCATCGTAGGAGGAAGTGGAAAAACCCCATTTACGATAGCCCTTGCTTCAAAGTTGGAAGGGGTAACCATCGTTTCTCGTGGCTATGGTCGTCAAAGTAAAGGATTAGTTGAAGTAAGTGATAAAGGGAAGATATTAACCGATGTGACACAGAGCGGCGATGAGCCAATGCTGATGGCAGCATCACTACCAAAAGCCAGTGTGATCGTCAGCGAGCAGCGAGAAATCGGTATCGAATTGGCGAAAAAACGAGGCGCAAAGTGCATCATTTTGGATGATGGATTTAATCAAGTGCAGATTAAAAAATTTGAGATTTTACTTGAGCCCAAAGAGATTAAAAACTATTTGCCATTTCCTGCGGGTGCTTTGAGGGAGTTTTGGTTGAACCGAAGGTATGCTGATATTGTAGCCAAAGAGGGAGAAGCTTTTTTTAGGGAAGTAACCTTTGACAATCTCACATCGAAAATGGTGCTGGTTACGGCTATTTCAAATCCTTCACGGTTAAATCAGTTTCTTCCTCCAGGTGTGGTGGCTAAAGTCTATTTGGAAGATCATGCCTATTTTGCAGAAGAGATGTTGCAAGCACTTCTTGTAAAATATGAGGCGGAAACATTGCTGGTGACCGAAAAAGATGCGGTGAAAATGCTCGATTTTAAGTTGCCTATCTCGCAAATGAAGCTAAAATTAGAGATCAAAGAGACTATTCTTGCTCAAGTAAATGCGTATATAAAGGGATATAAAAATGAATCAAAAGATTGATGTAGTTAAGACGTTACTAGATGCGTTACCATTTATCAAAAAATTTTCCAACGAAAAGATCGTGATCAAATACGGTGGTGCCGCACAAACCAGTGCAGAGCTCAAAGAGCAGTTTGCCCAAGATATCGTACTTCTTCATTTGGTGGGGATGAAGCCGATCATTGTCCATGGGGGCGGGAAAAGCATTACCGATTTATTGGCTGATTTGGGGGTCGATACGAAGTTCGTCGATGGGCAGCGTGTCACGACCAAAGAGGTGATGCGTGTGGTGGAGATGGTCTTGAGCGGGGAGATTAACAAAGAGATCGTCTCTTTGCTGGACAATCACGGTTCTAAAGCGATTGGAATTTCAGGAAAAGATGGCGGATTTTTGAAGGGTATCCCTAAAGACTTTGAAAACTTCGGTTATACAGGTATCATCGAACATGTCAATCCGGAAATTGTCAATAATATCATCGAAGATGGCGCCATTCCGGTCATTGCGCCGATCGCCGGAAGCAGCACGATGGGACATCCTGGATTTAACATCAATGCCGATCTTGCAGCGAGTAAAATCGCTGTGGCGCTTGAAGCGAGAAAAGTACTTTTTCTTACAGACACACCCGGTGTACTGAATAAAGACAAAGCGTTGATCACTAACTTGAGCATCGAAAAAACAGAAGCACTCAAAGCAGATGGAACCATCCAAGGGGGGATGGTTCCTAAGGTAGATGCATGTATCGAAGCGCTCCGTGGAGGAGTGAAAAAAGCACATATTATCGATGGTCGCGTTGAGCATTCGTTGCTTTTAGAAATATTGACCAGTTCTGGTGTAGGAACGTGTATCGAATTATAAATCAAGGAGAGTGGGAATGTTCAAAAAAATAGGGGTTATAGTATGTGTTATCGCACTCTCTGTTTCATTTGTGGAAGCGAAAAAGAAAAAAAATCTAGTAAAGCATGAGCCACTCCCAGAGATTTATCAAACGGTATGGGAAAAAACGTTTGGCGGCAATGAAGATGATGTGGCGCAAAGTATCGTTTCACTGACTGATGGGGAAAGCGCTATTGCAGGAACATGTCGATCATTCGGTGCTCAAGCAACCGATATCTGTTTGATGCGCATGGATCCCAATGGTGAGATCGAATGGAAACTGTTGCTCGGCGGTGCGAAAGATGAAGAAGCGCGACAAGTCATCAAGAGTCAGGATGGCAATTTATTGGTGTTTGGTAGATCAAAGTCGTATAGCAAGAATGATGATTTTGACTTTTATCTAGCCAAAGTCTCCACCCAAGGGGAAAAAATATGGGAAAAAACGTTTGGTGGTGATCGCGATGAAGTGGCAGGCGGTATAGCACTTGCGAGTGATGGCAGCATGTTTGTCGTGGGCGATAGCAATTCTTATAAACGCAAATACAACGATATTTACATCGCTAAACTCGAGAAAAATGGAGAAATGATCACCTCTTATATGATCGGGAGTAAAAAAGAGGACAGTGCCCAGGCGATCACTCGGACGAAAGATGGCAATATGGTTTTGGTCGGTTACCGTGAAACCGGACGTGCGGGCGATAGAGATTTTTTGATCATGAAATTAGATACTAATGGTAATAAAATATGGTCTAAAACGTATGGAGAATATGATATCGATCGTCTTAACAGTGTGGTGGCGACAGACGATGGCGGTATCGTAGCAACGGGTTCTACGCGTTCGTACAAAAGTGCTTTGACAGATCTTTCCGTGATGAAATTAGACACCAATGGGATGATGGCATGGCATAAAATTTACGGATTCAAATATTATGAATATGGGAATGGAGTCACGAAGCTTTCTGATGGTGGATTTATGGTTAGTGGTGGCACAAGCAGTTTAGGCAAAGGAGACCATGATCTTTATATGCTTGCGTTTGATAAAACAGGCGCTATTACATGGTCGCATGTATATGGAGGAAGAGACAAAGACAGCGGAACAGGGATCGCGCAGCTAGATGATGGAAGTGTAGTGTCGGTAGGTAACACCGCAAGTTTCGGAAGATCAAAAGAATTTTATATGATCAAGGTAAAGAAGAAGCCATAAAAATCGATGGCGGGTGGACAGTGAAACAATCGCCTTAGCTTCTTTGGCTATAATTACGCTTCATCAAAATAGAGGATAAACCATGCAATTTATAGAGACACGCGGAAACGATGGTATCAAACCTTTATCGGTTCCATTTTCAGATGCGATACTAAGTCCAAGCGCGAGTTTTGGTGGGCTTTATGTTCCTAAAGAACTTCCAAATTTAGATACAAATTTTTTAACCAAACACTTGGAAAGTCATTATAAAACATTGGCTTTGGATTTTTTAGAGACGTTTGGTATCGATATCGAAAAAGAGGTGATTGAGGCCGCATTGAACCGATATGATGCGTTTGATGATCCTTCCAATCCCGTTCCTCTTTCTAAGGTCGAAGAAGATTGTTTTGTTTCTGAACTGTATCATGGTCCTACCCGTGCCTTCAAAGATATGGCATTGCAACCTTTTGGTTATATTTTGAGTAAGCTTGCACAAAAAAGAGATGAACATTATCTTATCATGGCAGCAACGAGTGGGGATACAGGACCGGCAACGCTTGAGACATTTAAAAACCAAAAAAGTGTGCAGGTCGCCTGTCTGTATCCTGATGGCGGTACATCGGATGTCCAAAGATTGCAAATGGTGACAGAAGATGCTCCTAATCTCAAAGTGATCGGCGTGAAAGGAAACTTTGACGATACGCAAAATACACTCAAAGCACTCCTCGCTTCAGAGGATTTCAAAGCAGAGTTGGATGAGAGAGATATCAAACTATCTGCTGCAAACTCAGTGAACTTTGGTCGTATCATTTTCCAAATTATTTATCACATTCATTCTTATCTTGAATTGATTCGTAAAGGCGAGATCGGGATGGGTGAGAAGATCTATCTTGTGGTTCCTAGTGGTAATTTCGGAAATGCATTAGGGGCTTACTATGCGAAAAAAGCAGGGTTGCCGATAGAGAAAATCTTGATCTCGTCTAATGTCAACAACATCCTTACAGACTGGATTACTAAAGGGGAGTATGATTTGACTACCCGAACGTTGATCCAGACAGAATCACCGGCGATGGATATCTTGAAAAGTTCAAATGTAGAGCGCATCATGTACGATAAATTCGGTGCTGCACGAACAAAAGAGCTTATGGAAGCATTGGCTGAAAATGATAAATATCAACTGACACAAACAGAACTTGCGTCGCTTCGTGAAGATTTTGATGCTTCTTTTTCAGATGATGCAGAATGCGAAGAAGTCATCGGCGAGTATGCAAAAAAAGGGTACATCATGGATCCGCATACCGCCACTTGTATGAGAGCTTATAAAACCTTGCGGGATCAGCAGCTAAAAACAGTGGTGTATTCTACGGCAGAGTGGACGAAGTTTAGTCCTTCTGTGGCTAAAGCATTGGGAAATCCTGTTCAGGGTGATGTGATGGCACTAAAGTGGGTAAGCGAACATAGTGCGGTGCATGTTCCCCCTATGATCCATGCACTTTTTGAAAAGCCTATCATACATTCTGTGGTCGTAGAGAAAGATGCGATCAAAAACGAGATGTTAAACTTTTTATAGGTTTGATGCAAGGTGATGCACTTCAAAAAATCTTTTGCTTCGATCTTGACGATCTTATTGATTTTCGTCGAAGTATTGGATGCAAAATCTATCGTAGATTGCAGGATTTCTATCGGAGAGATGAGCGAATGCGATCCTTATAGTTCAAGACTGTTGCAAACCAAAGAGGTTTTTGATGATGCAGACCAAAAAGCACTGGTGAGAGTCAAGCGATTGGCAAAGCCAGAAACGAAACCTACGCTTCATGTCGTTCCGGTTAAAGAGGTGTTGGAGAACTATTTAAAGTTAGAAAAAAGTATCTATTCTAAAGAAGAAAATCTGTCTATTCCGTTAGTGGAAACCAAATATGGAAATTATGGGATTTATCGTATCGTATCGGGAGATTCACTTAGCAAGCTGGCAAAAGCATTTGGATTGAAAAAAGCTAAACTGGCTGCATTAAACCATATCGATGTCAATGCGATCCTTCGTATCGGTCAAAAACTAAAACTCCCTTTTAAACAAGAGGTAGTTGATGCGATCAGCACAACATACAAGAAGAAAAAAGAAGAGCGACAAAAATCAAAAGTTGTGATGGAACAAAAAGACCACACCTTAAACTTATTGGAAACCTTTGGGGCACATCAGCTTCGTGTCACTGCAACAGCCTATACCTCGCATGTCGATCAAACCGATGACACCCCTTTTGTTGGGGCATGGAATAACCGTCTGATCCCTGGGATGAGGGCGATAGCGGTTTCTAGGGATTTGCTTGCACTTTATGGGATCAAAAATCGCATGAAAGTGCGTATCGATGGTTTGCCTGGATTTTATACGGTGTTGGACAAGATGAACAAACGTTACAAGAAACGTATCGACATCTACATGGGAACGGATATCCAAAAAGCATTGCGTTGGGGAAGACGGAGTGTTATGATTTATTGGTGATATTCTGAATCGAGTTCAGAATGATGCAATAGGTGCAAACCTATTGTAAATACTTCAAACGCTTACGAAGTTTGCATCGCTTCGTAAATCTCTAAAACTTCTAAGTAACGGTCACTTTTTTCTTCCAGCAGGGCTTCAAGTTTGGATAACTCCTCACTCAAATAAGTCAACCCTTTTTCTTGGTAACAGGCAGGATTTTGTAAGCATTGGTTGATCGTGGCGATCTCATTTTCTAGCGCTTCGATCTCATCGGGCAGTTTGTCTAAATCTTGTTGCTCTTTGTAGCTGAGTTTAGTTTGTTTTTTTGCCGGCAAAAGTGCTTCTTTTGGCGCTTCTGAAGTGGTAGATCGCAGTTCTTTTTCAAGACTGTCTAATTCACGCAGTTCGCTTTCTATCTCAAGATATTCGGTATAGCTTTGATACGACTCTTCGACCACACCATCTCCTTTGAAGATGAAAAGCTTAGAAGCGATCTTGTCGATGAAATAGCGGTCGTGAGAGACAAAAAGGATCGCTCCAGGGAAGTTGATGAGTTTTTCTTCGAGAATATTGATCGTTTGTATATCGAGATCATTCGTCGGCTCATCTAGGATGAGACAATCGACTTTTTTGGTCAGGAGCAGTGCCAGCGCCACGCGGTTTTTCTCTCCGCCAGAGAGCATGCCTACCTTTTTGGTCAGAAACTCTTTAGGGAAAAGGAAAGATTTGAGGTATCCAAAGACGTGATAACTCGCACCCTGTACATCGATATGGTCTCCACCATTGGGGCAAAAAGTCTCGATGAGGGTGTGTTCATCGTTTAACATCTCTCTGTGTTGGTCAAAATAACCTACGGAAAAATCCCCTTGCTTGAGTGTCCCACTTTGAGGTTTGATGCGTCCAAGCATGAGTTTCAGAAGTGTTGATTTTCCTGCTCCGTTGATCCCTACGATGGCGATCTTGTCTTTTTGCAAGATACGGGCAGTGAAGTCTTCTATGAGTTTTTTCCCCGGTACTGCGTAAGTAAGATGTTCCATATCAAAAAGCATTTTTTTGCGAGATACCCCTTCTTCACGGTTGAAATGCTTTTTTTCCCGTTCAAGTTCGATCATCATTTTTCTGATCAAAGTAGGGTTCTTTTTGGCTTCATCGCGAAGCTCAAAAACACGTTTTTTTCGCCCCTGATTCCTTTTTTCTCTTGCTCTTACCCCTTTGCTCAGCCACGCTTCTTCTTGTTTGAGTAAGCGTAAAAGGTTTTCATGCTCTTTTTGCATCGACTGCATACGGAGTTCTTTTTGTTCCAAATAATTTTGGTATCCCCCTTTGTAACTTACCAGTTTTTGGTTGTCTACTTCTATCACCCTTGTGGCGATCGAATCGATGAAGTGTCTGTCGTGGGAAATGAAAAGCAAGGTGAAATTCCCTTTCAGAAGCACCTCTTCTAAAAAGGTGACCATATAGACATCAAGATGGTTGGTCGGTTCGTCTAAAAGAAGGACATCAGGTTTTTTGAGGATGAGCGAAGCAAGAGCAACACGACGCTGTTCTCCTCCGGAAAGCGATACCACAGGGCGATTTTCATACGCTTTGAGTTGAAATTCTTGCATGATACGTTCAAGTTTGTCGTCAAGATTCCATGCATTGTGATGGTCTAAAAAAGCAGAAACCTTTTCAAGTTCAGCCAGCAATTCTTTGTTTTCAAAATCATCCATCACTTTAAGAGAGAGCGCATCATAGTTCTCTTTTGCTTCTTTAAGTTCAGTGAGTTCATTGAAGATCGCTTCTCGGACAGACAAAGCAGGGTCAAATACAGGTTGTTGCGCCAGCATTTCTACTTGAATCGCACTGTTAAGAATACATTTTCCTTCGGTAGGTTCTTCTTGTCCCATGATGATCTTCATGAGTGTAGATTTGCCGCAACCATTTTGCCCCACTATAGCGATCCGTTCTCCCTCGTTAAGATGAAAGTCGATACCGTCAAGCAGAAGTTTTATATCATACTGTTTTTTGATATCAAAGAGATCGATCAATGCCAAAATAGGTCCTTTTAAATGGTGGTTGGGATTATAACAAATTAAGGCTTCATAGGGTATATTTTACCCCAATGAAATCACAAGGACAATGATGTTGCAAACAATGATGATACTCTACTCTCTCTATACGTTGATGAAACTTTATATCTCTTTTATGCAGATAGGGTACATCAATGAAGAGAAACGAAAAATACCTGTTTTGATGTCGGCAGAAGCCTATCTTAGCGCAGGGAATTATGCAGTGGCAAACGGGAAGCTTTCTATCGTCACCACATTTGTAGATTATCTCTTGTTTGTGTGGTGGATGATCGGCGGATTTGCGTGGCTCTCTTCCTTGGTGTCTATTGAAAACGAGATCATGAGTGCCGTAGTATTTCTTTTTGGATTTATCATTGTCAATTTTATCGTGGGACTTCCCTTTGAAATATATCAAAAATTCAAGATCGATGAAGCCTTTGGATTCAATCAAATGACCCCAAAGATGTTTGTTATGGATATGATCAAATCGGCATTGTTATTTTTCATTTTGGGCGGTGCAGTGTTGGGAGTTTTGGCATGGATCATGGCAACATATACGCAGTGGTGGTTCTGGGGATTTGTGGTGATGTTTGTCGTTGTGCTCGCGGCAAATTTACTTGCCCCAACATTCATGGCATTGTTTAACAAATTTACCTCTTTGGAAGAGGGCGAGCTCAAAGAGAAAATCACAACGATGATGGAAGAGGTCGGGCTTAAAAGCAACGGCATTTTTGTGATGGATGCCAGCAAACGCGACAGTCGGCTCAATGCATTTTTTGGTGGATTGGGAAAAAGTAAACGTGTTGTGCTTTTTGATACGTTGCTTGAAAAACTCAATCCCAAAGAGATATTGGCAGTCCTTGGGCATGAGCTGGGACATTTTAGCCATGGAGATATTTGGAAAAATATAGGATTGATCGGTTTGCTGCTTTTTATCGCTTTTTACCTGTTTGGACATCTTCCCGATGAGATATTCTTGGAAATGGGTGTTGCTCAGAGCGCAGGGGTGCAAATCGCGCTATTGATCCTCCTTCTGCCACTATTGAGTTTTGTCTTTACCCCCTTTATCTCTTTTGTAAGCCGCCACAACGAATATGCAGCAGATGAGTTTGGGTCTCAAATGGGAGGAAAAGAAAATCTGGTTTCTGCTTTGATGAAATTGGTGACAGAAAATAAATCTTTTCCTAAGTCTCATCCGCTTGTAATCTTTTTTTACTATACCCACCCCCCTGTGCTTGAAAGACTCAAAGCGTTGGGATTTGACGCGAATGCGCATTAAAGAATTGCTTAGCTGGGCGACAGATTCACTCAAGGATGCGTGTGAACGTCCCGCGTTTGAAGCAGAACTGCTTTTGGCGTATCATCTTCAAAAAGAGCGTATCTATCTGATGACGCATGAAAATGAAGCTGTACCAGATCGTGAAGGATTTGAAGCGTTGGTAGCGAGACGTGCTTCTCATGAACCGTATGAATATATCGTAGGTTCAGCGAGTTTTTACGACATCCATCTTAAGGTAGCAGCAGGGGTGTTGATCCCCCGTCCTGAAACAGAGCTATTGATCGATGTAACAGCCAACATCATCAAAGAAGAAGGATTGACGCATATCGCCGAGATAGGGGTAGGGACAGGTGCCATCTCTATCGTCTTAGCGCGTCAATTTCCTAAGCTTCATTCGATTGCAACTGATATATCTGATATGCCTTTGAAGGTGGCAGCCGAAAACATTGAAACGTTTGGACTGCAAGAGCGTATCGAACTTCGCAAATCAAATCTACTCGATGAAGTGCCAGAGGTGCCCCAACTTGTGGTGTCCAATCCCCCTTATATCGCGGAGGATTTTTTACTTGCTTCGAATGTGGTCGATTATGAACCTAAAGAGGCACTCTTCGGCGGGAAAGTAGGGGATGAGTTGCTGAAACAGATTATCGTCGATACTAAGGCAAAAGGGGTTCCCTATCTTGCATGCGAAATGGGGTATGATCAAAAAAATGCCATGCAAGCCTTTGTTAATGAAATCGGGGTAGAATATATACAATTTTATACAGATCTGGCAGGCTTAGATAGAGGGTTTGTCATCAAATTTCATAAAGGTTTAGAGGATGAGTAAAAAGTTTAGAATGGTAACGATAGGATATCTGATACTATTGGGGATGGTGCTTGGGTCAGGGCTTTTTGCAGGGGTCGTCGTGGCACCGGTCACTTTCCATACAGAGCAGTGGCTTGGAAGTGAGGTGCTGACGCAGTTTCAAGAAGGGTTGATCATGACAGAGAACTTCTTGAGGCTCTCTTATGCGGTGACTCTTTTAGTAGTTGCGGTTGCGCTTTATGAAGGTTACAAATATAAAAAGTTTGAAAGAGAGAAAGTGACATTGATCGCTACTTTTTTTGTGGTGTGCACGGGATTGCTTTTTTCCCATTACTATATACCGGATATTTTGGCGATGCAAGGGCAAGGAGCGCAAGTGACCCAATCGGCTGCTTTTGTCAATACCCACAAAGGGAGCGAGATCAATTTTAAACTATTTTCATTGGCATTGTTGGTATTGATCGTCCAAAATATGCGTAAAGCATGCAGATAGTCAAGGAGTGGATCGATAGTGATGTCTGATGAGATGATAGTTCACCCTTTTAAGCCGATCGTTTTTAAAGATGCTCAGATATTGATCCTTGGATCATTTCCCAGTATCCAATCGTTTGAAAAAAATTTTTATTATGCCCATCCGCGCAATCAATTTTGGAAAATCCTCGAAGCAGTCACGGGTTACCCTGTAAACAATAGAGATCAAAAAATTTGGTTGCTAAAAGAGAGCAAAATGGGGGTATGGGATATGGTAAAAGAGTGCAGCAGAGAGAACTCTTTAGACGCCAACTTGGAGAATGAAGCAGTGAACGATATCGGCTCATTTTTAGAAACATATCCTACCATTAAAAAAGTCGCTTTCACGGGGAAAAAAGCAGAAGCATTGTTTGAAACGCATTTTGGTCATCTCTCTATCGAAAGAGTCTATCTCCCTTCCCCTTCTTCCGCATATGCCAAGATGCCTTTTGAGCAAAAGGTTGCGGCGTATCAAAAAGCATTGGGGTATGTGTAATGGCAGTATGGGCGATAGGTGATGTGCAGGGGTGTTATCTCTCTTTGAGAAAGTTGCTTGAGGAGATCGCATTTGATCCCCAAAAAGATACCCTTTGGTTTGC
>JBEARN010000004.1:0-29981 GCA_041163165.1 Pseudomonadota bacterium | reverse complement strand
AAAACACAAACATTAACGTCGATTTATGATAAAAAAGTAAATTACCGTTTGAAGTCTGGTATGCTGCATAGTTTCTCTCAAGATCTTCATAAGTTTGATGTCCATGCACAAATGTTAAAAACGGAAAATGATACCTTGTGGTTAGCATTGTTGAGTTCGGATGATAGAAAATTTACCGAAGTGATCAAATATATTTCTGATACCCATTTTGATGAAATTGTCTCTATCAATATCGAAAAAATCGAAAAAGACAAAGCGAATGACTATTATGAGGGTCTTTTGAAGGTTGAACTAAAATGATAAAATTGATAGAAGATAAACTCGATAAATTAGATGCCTATTTTGCAAAGAATACGGCAAATTCTAAATGGATCATGATCTTGGGTATTACAACGATTACTGTGTATATCGGGTATGCTTATCTGATGCCGTATACGGCAAGTTTATTTCAAAAAAGTGAACGCGACAAACAAACCGTACAAAAAAGTATCGCTGATCAAAATACGTACCTTAACTCAATTACCGTCAATGGAGATCGTGAATATTATGTCAAAAAGTATACGCAAGATATCATCGATAAAAAAAATCAAGCCAATGAAATCACTCAAAAAATTAAATTGATCGATACCAATCTTGAAAAACTTTCTGATTTGTTGTTCAACCAAAAAAGTTGGTCTAAATTTCTTAATTCCATTACGAACACTGCTGAGGTGCAAAATGTGGATGTAGGGTATATCACGAACCATTATGTCGATAATAATGGTAGTTTTGGTCATGTGCTTGAGATAGGGGTCGGATGCAAAGGAGAGTATAAAAATATCATCAAATTCATGAATGAGCTTGAACAAAATATTTTGGTAACCGATATTTTTCAATCTTCATTGGTCTCAGACAAATATTCGTTGGATACAATCGTGGATATCAATATTTCAGTATGGGGGATCAATCATTGATGAAAAAGATAGGTTTATTTTTTGGGATCACAGTGATGCTTTGTGCTGACTTTTCGGTCAAGCAAATTGAAGATATGGTCATGAAAATTCATGAAAAACGTCAAGGGGTAAAACTTGAAACATTAGAGATGACCAAAGATCCTTTTATCCGCTTAAAGCAAGAGAATAATGTCACTACGATCGCTACATTTGAGCAAAAAGAAGAAAAATTATCTTTGCATGCGATCTTAAATGGAAAAGCATTCATTAACGACATGTGGTTATCTCCAAATGAGATGATTTTAGGGTATACTTTAAAATATGTAGGACAAAAGGGTGTTGTGCTTCGAAATGGAAATCAAATCAAAAAATTGTTACTTCATGAAAACAACAATACACTTATCCAAGTTGAGGAAAGGTAAAAAATGAAAAAAATGAAAGCATTGGGTTTAAAAACCGCGATTCTTTTGAGTGTGTTGCTTGGATCGAGTCAAGCACTTGAAGCAGGAACGTGCTCCACTAAACTATTTAGTGTTACGATAGATAGTAAACTCAGTATCGGTGATGTCATCGATAATCTTGCAGATACATGTGGCTTAAGTGTGATCGTCAATGATGATGCTGCAAGGCAAAGACTCGATAATAAGCTTTATTATGTGAAACTCAAAAATAGTACATTAAAAGGGTTTTTAAATACCATCCTTAAAGACAATGATCTCAACTACACGTTAGATGGCAACAAATTGACCATTTCCTATTTGATCACGCGTACTTTCCGTATCCATTATATCTCAGGACAAAGAAAAGGGACAAGTACTGCCAATGTAACCATCGCAAGTTCAAGCGATACTGCGAGTAACTCAAGCGGAGGAAGCACTACTACCAATAGCTCAGGCGGTGATGCATCTAAAACAGGTATCAGCATTGAGACCAATGATGAATTTATTTTTTGGACCACAGTGGAGAAAGAGATTCAGCGTATTTTGATCGGTGCGGCAGATGGGAGCATCCATTATACGAAAAAAGGTGACAGTTGGGTAGCAGAAGATGGCAAAGTGTGGGAGTACAATCCTCTGGCACCTATCATTAACCCTGAAGCGGGGATGGTGACTGTGACGGGGACGCAAAGACAGATCGAAAGGGTTTCTAAATATATCTATGCCTTAACCAAGCAGATACGATCGCAAGTGTTGATCGATATACGCATCTTGAGTGTCTCTTTTGATGACAGTACGACTACGGGGGTTGATTGGTCTCAGTTGTATAGTTTGCAAAACTTTAGTGTCAATTCACTCCTTATGGCGCAAAAGAATATCGGTGCATATACATTCGATGATGCTACATCACAATTTAATGCTTCCGATGTCGGAACAGGATTGCCAAATAACGCGCGTTCGATAAGCTTATCAAGCACGACAGATGTCAATGGGATCGTCAAGTTTTTGACAACACAAGGGAATGTGAAAACAGTTTCCAGTCCTAGAGTCATGACACTGAACAACCAACCAGCCTTGATCAGTGTAGGGAAAGAGTTATTTTATAAAATCAAAGCATCCAGTACCGCAAGTGGCACAGGTGGGGCTGTGGCGGCAGAAGGAGAGACGGTTGATTCTGTCTTTGCTGGTATTTTACTCGATATCACACCCGAGATCGATGAGAATGGACTCATTACATTAAAGATCAATCCATCTGTATCGGATACAGTTGAATCGGTCACTGCAACCACAAATGAAAGAACCATCCCACCTGATTTGATCCGAAGACAGATCGCTTCAGTCATCAAAGTAAAAGATGGTCAACATGCCATCCTCGGTGGGCTCATCTCGACACAAACAGGTGCGAAAGACAACCATGTCCCTTTATTGGGTGATATCCCTGTTTTAGGTTCTTTATTTAACCGAGAAGAGAAGATCAATAAAGTGGAAGAATTGGTTTTCATCATCACGCCACATATTGTTCAAAATGCAAAATCTGTTTCATTGAAAGATCTTGGATATAACAAACTCAATGAAAAGTAGATATGAGATTGCCAAAGAGGTATTTATAGACTCGGTTGATCTAGATGATTATATCGATCTTAATACCTCTTTAAGTGCGTTTGAACAACTCAAGCACAGCATAGAAAAACCGCTAAAGATGATTTTGATCTTCGGTAAACCGGGTACGGGGAAAAGTATCTTGCTTAACCGTATTCAAGAAAAGCTTAAAGATCAAAAAGAGATTTATTACTTTGATACCCCTGCGATTAGCGAGAAAGAGTTTTTTTATAAACTCTTTAAAGTTCTGACTCAAAAAGAGTTGCCTGCTAACACAGAAGTGAATTTCTCTTCGTTGGTTGAGTTTTGCAAAAATCTCAGAGGGCAAAGAGAGATTGTTATTTTGCTTGATGAGGCACAGATGTATGGGCCAGAAATGATGGAAAAGATACGTCTTCTTTCGGATAGCCGTTCGATCAAATTTGTTGTTTCTTTGCATAAAACAGATGATGAAGAACTCATTGCCAAAGCACACTTCCAATCGCGGATTTGGGAGGTGATCGAACTTAAAAATGCCACCCCAGAAGAACAAGCGACCTATATCCATAAAAAACTTCTCAAAAAGAATCTTTTTGAAATTGCTAACAGTATCAAAGAGCGAAATATTAAACAAATCCATCGCTTTACCCACGGAAATTATCGAGAATGCAATAAACTTCTTTTTACGATCTTTGAAATTTGTGAGTATTATGATAAAAATGAGCCTACTAAAATGAACTATGCCAAAATATCAGATAAAATCATCGAAATGGCGGCGCTTAAACTAGGATATATCTATGCATAATATTGGGCAACTAGAAGCGCAATGGAAACGCTATAAAAGGAAAAAACGTAGACCCTTGTATTTGTCTATAGTTATCGTAGTTGCATTCACGGCTTTGGTAATCTGGATGATAAAAAATAACCAAACGATCTCTCTCCATGTGTTCAAAAAAGATGTGAGTGTGGCGCTCCAAACACCTTCATCCGTCTTTGAAAATCATGCGAATTCTCATCTATTGGTAGATGGTTTTATTACGGCATTGGATGAGGAAGAGAGTGATGAAAGGAGTGATGAAGTTGATTTGGATGAAGATTTATTGGCCAATATGCCTCCAAATAAAAGGTACGAAATATCTCAAAAAAAGCCTATTCGCCATCAAGATAAAATACATTTAGAAGTGACTGATTCGAGCAATGTTTCTGCCTATCAAGATATTGAAAAACGTTTTTTGCAAAATCCTGATATCGATGATGCACTTTTTTTGTCAAAAGGTTATTATAGACAAGGTCAATATGAAAAAGCAGCATATTGGGCACTCGAAACCAATAAATTGGATGAATCGCTTGAAGAGAGTATTTTGATATTTGTGAAATCAAAAGTTAAATTAAAACATAGCAATGAGGCAACATCGATTTTGAGAAACTATATCGAAAAATCTAATTCGCCTAAAGCCGTTGAGTTGCTCTATAGGATTGAGACGGATGGTTTATGATATCACTATTTGGTACATATGGAGGAGATGAATAGATGGTAAAACTCATTGAAATGATGCTGCAAGAAAATCTCATCACAAAAGATGCTATTTCTGCACTGGTAAAGAGCAAACCTCCTAAGAAGATCACGATTGCTAACCTTTTAGCAGAAAAAATGATCGATCTTCCTACTATAGAAAGTTTTCTGATCCAAAAGATCACCCAAGGTGAGCTCACGTTGCCTATGCTCCATAAGATAGATGGGGTCGACCTGCCAACCATACTTAAAAAAGTCGCTTCATCTTTACATATCGAATATATCGATTTAGATGATATTGATATCGATATGAAGCTTTTTTCTAAAGTTCCTTACACCCAACTGTTAAAATACAATGTGATTCCTGTAGAAGAGACCGATCTGCATGTGCTGATCGTTTTTGATGATCCTCTCAATATGGCTGCCCAAGATACGATGCAGAGACTTTTTCCTAAAAAGCCTATACGCGTTGCTATCGCCCAAGGTGAACAAATACAACGTCATTTGCAACGTTTGGAGATCAATGAAAATATCAAAGGGTTGGTCGCAAATATTCGTAAAGACCTTATGCAAGAAGGGAGAATCGATGAAAATAGCGACGAATCTTCAGCAGTTTTAAAACTCATCGATGTGATTTTAAAGTCCGGTATTTATGTTGGTGCGAGTGATATCCATATCGAAGCGAACGAAAAAAGTTGCGTGGTTCGTATCCGTGTAGACGGTATATTGCGTCAAAGCTTTACGTTTGACAAAGATATTTTCAACCCATTGGCCTCAAGGATGAAGTTATTGGCAAACCTTGATATTGCCGAAAGAAGAAGACCACAAGATGGGAGATTTTCTGCGACTATCTCTAAAAAAGAGTTTGACTTTAGGGTTTCTACACTCCCAACGATTTTTGGTGAATCGATCGTTATGCGTATTTTGGACAAAACCAAAGCGATGATCAAACTAGAAGATGCGGGGATGAGTCAACACTGTTTCGATAAATTTTCTGAAGCCATTAAAGTACCTTATGGCATCGTTTTGGTTACTGGACCAACAGGATCAGGTAAAACAACCACGCTTTATGGTGCGATCAATGCGATCAAAGATGTGAAAGATAAAATCATCACGGTTGAAGATCCTGTGGAGTATCAGATGGCAGGTTTGCAACAGGTGAATGTTAAAGAGAACATAGGGCTTAGTTTTGCGACGGTATTGAAATCTATTTTGCGACAAGACCCTGATAAGATTATGATTGGTGAGATACGTGACCATGAAACATTGCGTATCGCAATTCAAGCAGCATTGACTGGGCATTTGGTCCTCTCGACTCTTCATACCAATGATGCTATTTCTTCGATATCTAGAGTGTTGGACATGGGGATCGAGTCATATCTGGTGAGTGGAGCATTGGTCGCTGTGCAAGCGCAAAGGCTTGTGAGGACGATTTGTAAACATTGTAAAGTTTCTACTGAATTGGACCCTATTTTAATGGAAAACATTCATGAGTATCTTCCTGAGAATCCTATATTTTACAAAGGTGTCGGATGTAAAGAGTGTGGACATAGCGGTTATCTTGGGAGAGAAATGATCTCTGAAGTTTTAATGGTCAGTGAAACTTTAGCGCGGATGATCGCAAGGGGTGCTTCAAAAGAAGAGCTCACAAATCAAGCGATAGAAGAGGGATTTGTAACGATGTTTGAAGATGGTATCCAAAAAGCATTAGAGGGGAAATCAACGATCGAAGAAATCTATAGAGTGGCTAGATTATAATGAAGTATTTTACTGTTACGCTCATAGAAAAGGGGAAAAGAAGAGAAGAGTTACTCAAAGCCAATAACCGTATGGAAGTAGTAGCGCTTGCCAAAAAAAGATTTCCACTCTCTGAGGTGATGAAGGCGACAGAAACATCCGCACCGGTAGAAGACAAAATATCTGAATTTTTTGAAGAAATCACCAAATCATTACGAAAATCAACCATACCAATGGATGATAAGATTTCTACGATTCGACAAATTGCCGTTATGACCGATGCCGGAATCCCCATCAATGATACACTAGTGGAAGTGGCAGCGAATACGGAAAATAAAAATCTTAAAGAGATTTATACCAACATCAATAACGATATTAATTCAGGAAACAGTATATCAGATGCGATCAAACCTTATGCAAAAGAGTTTGGTCATATTGCAATCGCCATGACCAATTTGGGTGAAAAGACAGGGAATTTTTCAGAGTCGTACCATAAGCTTGCGGATGTCCTTGAAACGATCAGGGATAATACCGCCAAATTTAAAAAAGCAATACGAAGTCCTCTGATCACGTTGGCTGCGATGGGGATCGCTTTTACGATACTCATCATGGTGGTGGTGCCAAAATTCAAAGATATTTTTGAAAAATTTAGAACCGAGCTTCCTCTTCCAACGAAAATACTTTTAAATTTAGAATGGGCATTTAGTAATTATGGTGTTTTAATCCTTGCGACACTTTTTCTTACGATTTTTATGATCAAGTACCTGTATAAAAACAATTTAGACGCAAAATATTTTATGGATAAACTGATGATCAGCCCACAGTTTTATCTTATAAATAAAGCGATTTTTCTTTCGACCATGCATAAATATAACCTTGTTTTTGGAGAATTGGTGAAGTCTGGAATTCCTGTTGCGGAAGCATTAACTACAGCGGTTGGCATGGTAGATAATGCTGTTTTAAAAGAACAACTTTTAACTGTCAATGTCAATATTGGGCGTGGTATAAGTTTGGCTGAGGCATTACAGCAAACAGGGTTGTATGAAAATATGTTGTTGCAGATGATCAAAGCGGGTGAAGCCGGTGGACAATTGGATACAATGCTTGATAAGGTGACCGGGTATTACGATATGAAATTTCAAGAATTGATCGACAATCTCTCTTCTTATATCGAACCCATTTTGATGTTTTTTATCGCAGGGCTTGTTTTGTTGATGGCATTGGGTATTTTCATGCCAATGTGGGATCTCGGAAAAGCAGTCAAAGGTTAAGTAGGCATTTTTTCAAAATGCTTTGACCTTCTTAACGCTTAGCACTAAACGCTGAACACTAGCGCAAATATCCGCTTTACAGTCTATGGTGTTTGATTGCTTTTTCTAAGTCTTCCATCGTATCGATACCAAAACTTTCAGTATCGACTTCTACCATGGCGACTTCATACCCATGGTAATGGGCACGGAGCTGTTCGAGTTTTTCGATCTCTTCAAGTGGTGCAGGGCTAAGGCTGCAAAAAGCACGAAGTGATTTGACCGTAAAACCATAAATCCCTAAATGCCCTTTGTAGTTATCAAAATGATGATCTCTTGGGTAAGGGATTTTGGCACGTGAGAAGTAAAGGGCGATGTCATTGTTATCGGTGACGACTTTAACGATGTTCGGATCATCGGCTTCAGGGTTAGAAATCCGTTTATAGCATGAGTTCATCATGATGCGGTCATTGTCACAATTTTTCTTTGTGAGATCATAGATCGCTTGCACCACTTCTGTTTCGATAAAAGGCTCATCCCCTTGAACGTTGATGATGATCTCATCTTCATCTAAATCTAGTTTTTGGACGGCTTCATAGATGCGATCTGTACCGCTTTGATGGTCTTTGGAAGTGAGTATCGCTTCGATGCCGTGCTGGAGTGCGATTTCAACGACCTGTTGAGAGTCTGTAGCGATGACAGCTCTGTCGATACCTTCGACTGCTTTAGCGGTTCGAACCACCATCGGCATACCACCGATATCGGCTAAAACTTTGTTTGGAAATCGGCTTGAACCTATACGTGCAGGTATAATAATCATTGTTTCCCTTTTGGTGATTTAACTTAAAGTAATTTTACACTTTCTATGCTAAGATACAGTACTTAAACCTTTTTAAAAATGATAGGATAGATTTATGAATAAAGCACTTTTTCTTCTCAATATGGGCGGACCCAATACTCTAGACGAGGTAAAACTTTTTTTGCAAAATATGTTTTCTGATAAAAACATTTTACCTACGAATGCAGCTACACGTGCGTTAATCCGAAAGATTATCATCGCCAAACGTCTTAATGAGGCAAAGGAAAATTACGAACATTTAGGAGGGAAATCCCCTCTTTCCGAACTCACACAAAAGCTCATCGACAAAGTTCAAGCTAAAGTGAACATGCCTGTCTATGCAGCGATGCGTTATGTCCCCCCTTTTGCAACAGAAGCGTTAGAAGCGTGCAAGAAAAATGGTGTAGAAGAATTACTGCTGTTTCCTCTGTATCCTCAGTATTCTACAACGACAACACTCTCTTCGTATGAAGATATCGTTGATCGATGTCAAGCGATTGATTATCATCCTAAGATCACCCTTTTAGCGTGTCAGTATTATGATGATGAGGATTACATCAAAGCGAGCGTGAACCAGATCAAAAAAGCGATCAAGGGGAAAGAGAGCAGTGAGTATGATTTGCTACTTTCAGCGCATGGATTGCCTGTCAGCATCATTAAAGATGGAGATCCGTATCAGCGTCAGATTGAAGCAAATGTAAGTGCCATTAAAACGCACTTAGCGCTCAAAAAAATTCCTTTTAAAAATGTGAAACTTGTTTACCAATCTAAAGTAGGTCCAGCGGCATGGCTTGAACCCAATCTTGTAGATGTTTTGCGTAATCCTAAAAATGATAAAGTAGTGATTTACCCGTTGGCATTTACCATCGATAACTCTGAAACCCTTTTTGAGCTAGACATTGAGCATCGGGAGATTGCTGAAAAAATCAAGTATCAAGACTACATCGTGGCTGAATGTATGAATGACAGCAATGACTTTGTAGACCTTATCTTAAAATATGTTGAGAAGCAGATGGTAAAACCAGATCAGTTTTCATACTGCACTCAATGTGATAAGTGTGTTTGCTGTTTGAGTGCGTCTTAAAAAGTAAAGAGGAGAAGCTTATAAAGCGTCTGCATCTTCTTCATCGGTTCTAATACGGATTGTTTTGGTGATGTCCGAAACGAAGATTTTGCCATCACCGATTTTCCCAGTTTTGGCTGCGGTTTTGATGGCTTCGATGGCGATGTTGAGATAATGGTCATTGCTTACGACGATTTCTATTTTCACCTTAGGGATGAACTCTACCACATACTCAGCCCCTCTATAGAGTTCAGAGTGCCCTTGTTGTCTTCCATAGCCTTTTACTTCAGATACAGTCATCCCTTCGATTCCCTGCGCAACGAGTGCATCTTTGACATCTTCAAGTTTAAATGGTTTGATAATTGCTTCGATTTTTTTCATTTCAAATCTCCTTAGATACTACGTTTGAATTCTGGGTATGATTCGATACCACACTCTGTAGCATCGATCCCTTCTAATTGTTCTTCATCATTGGCACGGAGTGCAAACATTTTGTTGATTAAATAGATCGCAATCCAAGAAAGTGGGAAAACGATCAGTCCGACAACTATAATCCCTTTCAATTGAGATAAGATGCTTACATCCTGCACAAAAATACCTACTGCAAGTGTACCCCAAATACCATTAATAAGATGCACTGAGAGAGCACCTACTGGATCATCCATTCTAAATTTATCAAAAATCGGTACAAAAAGCACAACCAAGCCTGCACCTACAGCACCGATAAGAATAGGGGTATAGATATCATATTTGTCCGGTCCGGCCGTTACCGCAACGAGACCTCCTAATGCACCGTTCAAGATCATCGTGATATCAAATTTTCTATATCTAAAGTAGGTAAGTAGCCAACCTGTAATTGCCCCTGCTAATCCAGCAGTATTGGTGTTGAGAATCGTGAGTGCCACAGCATCAGCATTTTCTTTGGAAGAGATAGACCCTACTGAACCACCGTTAAATCCAAACCAACCGATCCAAAGTAGCATGGCACCAAGCGTTACCAGTGGGATATTGGATGCAGGGATGACACGGACGATATTTTCTTTGTATCTTCCGACCCTTGGTCCCATGATCAAAATCGCTGCGAGAAGCGCCCAACCTCCAGTAGAATGGATGACCGTTGATCCTGCAAGATCAGAAAGAGAAGAGATGTCAAACATGGTTCCCGACAAAAAGTTTGCCCCCCATGTTAAGTTCACAATAATCGGATAGATAAAAGCACCGGTGATGATGGTAAAAATAGCGAGCGGAAGGATACGTGAACGTTCACTTACACCGCCACTCATAATATTGATCACTTTCCCAACAAATGCCATTTGAAAAAGGAAAAATGCCCATTTGCTCATACCATTTTGGTGATCCCAGCTCCCAAATGCTATCTCATAACCAATCAGCAAAAACGACATCGAAGCGATAGCATAGATCATCACATTTACTGTAAGAACGGAGGTGACATTTTTAGTACGGACTAAGCCTGCTTCCAGCATCGCAAATCCAGGTACCATAAAAATGATCAGGGTCATAGAAAAGAGCGCGAAGAAAGTGTCAATTACATATTGCAATGGCATAAAGTGTTCCTTTTTGTTTATATATTTGGATTCAGAAATTATAACAGCTATGTCATAGGAATCAAAGATAGATCTGTTTGAAAATAAAGCAGTTTTTTTAAAAAAGTACACAAAAAGCAGAAAATTTGATTAATATTTAATCAATAGTGCAAAAAAATGGAGTAAGAGGGTTCTTACTCCAATATGTTTTAAAGAGCGTCAGCATCCTCTTCATCTGTTCTGATACGGATCGTCTTCGTGATATCAAAAACAAAGATCTTACCGTCACCGATCTTTCCAGTTTTCGCCGCTGTTTTGATGGCATCAAGGGCGATGTTTAGATAATGATCGCTACTGACGACGATCTCTATCTTTATTTTTGGGATGAACTCCACTACATACTCTGCGCCTCTGTAAAGCTCTGAATGACCTTGTTGTCTTCCGTAACCTTTAACCTCCGAAACAGTCATACCTTCGATACCAGCTTTCACAAGAGCATCTTTGACGTCTTCAAGTTTAAATGGTTTGATAATCGCTTCTATTTTTTTCATTTTATTTATCCTTATGTATGATTCTGGACGAATGCCTTAGGCATTCATCACTTTTTCACCGTGAATGGTTTCGTCAAGTCCAGCAGCTTCAGTCTCTTCATCAACTCTTCCACCACCTGTCATCGCTGCAGCAATAAAGTAAACAATCACAGTACCGATGAGTGTCCATAGACCAACTACCACTACAGATTCAACTTGAACCATAAATTGTCCCATTCTATCTCCTGCTGCTTTAAGCGGACCATCCCAAAGAAGATCTTGGTCATTCAGCGCAAGAACACCTGTTGCCAATGCGCCCCATAGCCCTGCTAAAAAGTGGATACCAAATGCATCGAGTGAATCATCATATCCAAGTTTTTTCTTCATCACAACCACACCAAAGAATCCTACGATAGATCCTACTACACCTACGATGAATGCACCACCAACACTTACAAATCCTGCTGCTGGCGTGATCGCTACCAACCCAGCGACAATTCCTGAAGCGATTCCTAAAAGTGTTGGCTTTTTAAATACCATCCACTCAAGTACCATCCATGCTACACCTGCTGCTGCTGTCGCTACTGTGGTTGTCATTACAGCCAAACCAGCGATCGCATTGGCTCCAAATGCTGAACCACCGTTAAATCCATACCATCCAAACCATAAAAGTGCGGCACCCAGAGCAGTCAATAGAATACTATACGGTTTCATCGCAACATTTGGATAACCAGCTCTTTTACCTACAAGGATCGCAAGGACAAGACCAGCTAGACCACCGTTCATGTGTACTACAGTACCACCGGCAAAGTCAAGTGCACCCGCATCAAAGAGAAGTGCACCATCTCCACCCCATACCATGTGTGTAATCGGTGCATACACCAAAAGACCCCATAGTGCTACTACTACCATCCATGTCGAAAACTTCATACGTCCGATCACAGAACCTGAAGCGATCGCTACGGTAATCGCAGCAAATGTCCCTTGGAAAGCTATAAATACATACGTAGGGTAAGTCCCAGAAAGGTCTGTCCACTTAATGCCATCAAGCATGATATTTCCGAATCCGCCAAATACATTTTGTAACATAGCATTTTCATTTGCACCAAATGCGATCGAGTATCCTGCAACAATCCATACTACAAAAGCGAGTACGAAAGCACCCATTACCATTGCGTAAGTATTGAGTACATTTTTACTTCTTGTCATCCCACCATAGAAGAGTGCGAGTCCTGCTGGTGTCATAAGAAGTACAAATGCTGTAGATACCATCATCCAAGCGGTATCACCTGTGTCCAATGCATCTTCTGCGAAAGCGAAGATAGGCAATAACATTGCCATAAGAGCTGAAAGTTTGAGTTTCATGCTGTTTCCTTTGTGTTTAATTTGTACAGAGGTATGGTAACATGAAAAGTGATACTTTATGGGCAAGTATTGATTAATTTTTAATCAATACTTGTTTTACTATTGGATAAGTGGTATTTCGAGTTTGATCTCTTTTTCCTTAAGGATAGGTTTGATATGGGTGATATCAGCCAGTGAGCGTATCTCTTCATCTGTATCAATGTATCTGCCATTCGCTGTGATCGCTAGCTGGGCGATGGCTTCTTTTTTATTGTCAATGACTACATGCTGTCCAAAAAGAAGTTTGAGAGAAATATGGACCGAATCAGATGCTCTGAAAGCATCGAGGGTTTTTCGTAAAAGCTTTGAAAAGTTGTTTTGATCTATTTTAAACCGAGGTAACTCTTGGTCAGTCAAAAGTTTTAATTGGTTTGTATTTTTTGTTTGGAATAAAGCGATATTTGCTTCCAACAAAATATTGATATCGGTGGTGATGAGTTTCTCTTTCTCAAGTTTTTGAGTCGGTTTTATCCGTGGCATATGGTAAAGACGCAAAGAAATTTGTTCATCATTTTCATACCCTACCGTGATTGCATGAAACATAAAAGAGTCATAGTTAAGCACTAGGGTGGTAGTCTTATATCCAAAGCTTTGAGGGGCGTAAGCCAATGCGATTTCAAAGAGATCTTTTTTGGCAACATATCCAAACAGAATTTCAGCGGCATTGTTGAGATAAAGAATTTTACTTTCATTGTCAAAGAGGATAAACGGGTTGTTGTCCCATTCGATAAAAGATTTGAAATCAATCGATGTTGTGTTCATGTATTTTCTTTCTTAATGTATTTCTGTTGATCCCTAAAATCTGTGAGAGTTGTAGTTGTGAACCGTATTTTGCAAGACCTGCTTCGATGAGAGGTTTCTCGTAAAGAGGAAGATGCCGGCGGTATTCGTCATTGCCTCCAAGATGTTTGAGTAAATACTGATAGAGAAGGTTTTCAATCTCTTTTTCATTCATGTTTTGTTGCATCATATGGAAAAAAACAGAGCGTTTAAGGCTTTGGTTGTTGTGGATGAGATTGACAGTGATTTCGTGCGGTTCTATGGAATTTGCATCTACCATCAGTATTTCGCTGGCTTCTTTAATAAAATGTTTTACAAGATGCTCAATATCTTCCGGACGTTCTTGCAGTGAAGGCATCGTATAGATAAATGCAAAAAGAGTGTCTATGAGATCAGAATTGGCGATGTAGTCTGCGGTTGCGATGATCCGTTTATTGGTAAAATCTAAAGCATTTTGATTGGTTAATTTTTCAAAATTGGTAATGATGAGCTCATCGTATTGTCCCAATGCTCCTTCGACCTCTTTTTGATTTTCTCCTGAAATCATAGCTACATCAGGGAAAATAGAACGTAATAAAGATTTTTTCCCCGTATGTGCTTTCCCTATGAGAATGGAAGATACAAAGAGTGTTTTGGTAAGATTAAACCCCTTGATAATTTGTTGCACTTCATTGGATTTGCTGAAAAATGTTTCCATGATAGCCTTTATGCTGTTTAATTATTAATCATACATAAATTCAAATAAAAATATGTTAAAATAATCCAATTTGCGTTCCAAGGGTTAGATATAAGAGAGTTATTTCGAGCATTTTATCACCATTTTTCCTATCTAGACCTAGAACAATCCATTGAATATTTTTCTATTTTCGGCGGTATTGGAAAGAATGTAGAATTAGACTATTTTGATGATATCAAGTCGATGGTAGAGTCTAATTTTGTTGAAAATTTCTCCAAATTCAAATCACTGATATCTCCTTCTTATCTTTTAGAAACGCCTTATAGAGAGATACTTATAGCCGTAGCAAGAGGTGATGGGAAAATCTATTCGGTACTTAGAAAAGCCCGTTTCAATCAAAACGTAGGTCAAAATATCGTAAACGAATTGGTCAATCTGCAGATACTCCGCATAGAGCTTTCCAGAGAAGCACCGCTACGCCAGCATCCAAAACATAAACTCAAAAAAGAAGAGCGATCCTACCGTATTCAAGACAAACTCCGTTTTGTTCATCCTTTTTTACGGTTTTGGTTTGGTTTTGTCGCTCCTTATGAGAAAGAGCTCTCTAGTGGCAAGAAGGAGAAATTTTTAGCCAACTTTGAACAACATTGTGAACGTTTGTATTCTTTGGTCTATGAACAGCTTTGTGATGCATTTTTGGTTCACCATTTTGAGGAGACTACACCACTTATTAGTCGAGGGAGTTTTTGGAATATCCATACCGAATTTGATATTTTGGCGATAACAAGTGATAAACGGATTGTGCTCGGTGAATGCAAATACAAAGATAGAAAAGTATGCAAAAATGAATTAACCAAACTCAAAGTTAAAGCGATAGAGTCAGGTATCAAGGTCGATATGTATGTTCTTTTTGCCAAGAGCGGGTTTTCAAATGAACTGTTGCAACTGGGTGAGAAAGATTTGCTTTTATTTGACCTAAACGATTTAAAGCGTTTGACCCTTTAATCCTTAACGTGCATTTTGGATATTTTTGCGATGTGTTGCGTAGCTCTCGGTAAAATCATGCACCCCTTGGGCATTTTTCATAAAATAAAGATAATTTGTTTGTGCTGGTTTTATCGCAGCTAAAATAGCACTAAAGGAAACAGCCCCTATAGGTGAGGGCGGAAGACCTTTGTATTTGTAAGTATTAAATCGGCTTTCGTCATTTCTGATACGATCTGGTGTTACTTTGCTATGGGAGTATTTGCCATAATTGAGAGTGCCATCCATTTGCAATGGCATCTCTTTTTTAAGACGATTATAAATCACAGAAGCAACGAGCGGCATCTCTTTTTCATTGGCAGCTTCTTTTTGTATGATGGAAGCAATAGTGAGTATATTGAGCCATTGTTTTGGATTGTAAGTACCATAAATTTTTTTGGAAATCGTTTCATACTTCTCTTCCGACTGGTGAAGCAAAAAGTAGATCAAATGTTTTTCGGTGATCCCAAAAGGGATGTAATAAGTATCGGCATAAATACCTGCTTCTGGATACTTGGAAAGGGCTGTGTAATAGTTTTTCAGTAAAGTAACATCCAACTGAAGTGTTTGCCCAATAGTCGCTAAAAAGATCTCCAAGGTTTCGCCTGGAATGAGTGTAATCTCTTCCATTTTTGCTTTTGCTGTGGTGAGTTGGTAGAGAAAATCGATACGATTAAGCTGGGTTGCGCTGAGTTCTACCCATCCACTTTGAGGTTGCCCCATCAAGACCAAAAGATATTTATCTACCGGACTTAAAGCATATCCTTTTTGTGTCAACTGTGTTATAATATGTGCAATTGAGCCTGACGGGACTAAAAGCGTTTTAGTTGTTTGAATGGGTTGAGTCATATAAAAAGCCAATGAGATAATCAAGATGAATACCGTTTTTTCTGCCCATGCCATCAAAGTTTTACGCAATATATTCATCGGCTTGATACTCCTCGTGATCACTTTTTTTGCATGGCTTTTCATAGGTATGCATATCAATACGCTGAAAATAGCAGATTATAAGTTAGAGGGATTATACATCAAACTCGATAAAAAGCTTATAGTAAAAGCAGATCATATCGTTTTGCCGCCAACCCAATCAGATATTTCACTCACTTTGCAGGAGAGTATAAACCGTATCAAATACCTATTTCAATTTTTTGAATCGGTAGAGCTTCACAAAATCGAATTGCCCAATCAGATTCTCAGTGTAGCATTTACCCCTAAACATTTATATATCAATAGTAACGAATATAAACTCGTGAGTGATTTTACCCTTGAAGAAAACCAGCTCAACGCAAACATAACACAGCTTCAGATTAAAGGAAAAAATCTTACGGCAAACGCTGCTGTGATGTACCATATCAAAGAAGATACTTTGGCAGCAGATGGAAACTTCACATGGTGTGGAGCTGAGGGTGTTTTTTCTGTCAGTAAAGTGGATGATCAAATCCATTTTAAGCTTAACAGTCAACCATTTACGGACCTTAAAAGCATCATAGACCCATTGCATCTTCGAGAGAGTATTCGAAGTTGGGTGGTCGAAAAAATCCAAGCCAAATCGTATCAATTACTCTCTTTGGAAGGTGATGCAACTGCAGAGGATGGTGCGCTAGAAGTAAACTTTGAGACGTTGAAAGGGGAGATACGTTTCTCCGATGCTCAGATTCATTTTAAAGAAGAGCTCTCTCCTGTGCTCGTTTCTAGCTTTGACTTAGATTACCGTGATGGAGGACTTTTTTTTGACCTTCAAGACCCAACCTATGAAGGGATTAGTCTTGAAGGAAGTGAAGTCAGTATACCCAATCTACTCACTATCAATACACACCTTAAACTCAAGATACGCACTAACCATCCCTATGATGCGACATTGCAAAATTTGGTCAAAGCGTATCATGTGACATTGCCACTAGATCAAAAAAGCGGAAATATCAAACTGTTGTTTATGGCAGATATTAGTTTGAAAACAAGTTATCAAGATTTTTATGTGAATGTCAACTTTATTGAAGAGAGTCGTCTATCGCTTTTTAAAGTGAATCTTCCTATTGCCAAAGGCGTGGTGGAGTATAAAAAAGGGGTGATCTTGCTTCATGATGTTGCTTTAAAAGATCCGCTTTATCAAGGTGATTTAAATGGGACGATCACGCTGGATCAAAAAAAAGCCGATTTGATTTTCGATGCCAAAGAGATAACTATGGGAGAGGAGAACAGAACTTTTTTTAAACTAAATAAAGAAAAAATTCCTTTTACCCTAGAGTATGACAAAGAGGTGAAGGTAAAGATTCCAAAGTTTGCCCTCACAAGCACCACTGAAGGCAATCAAACAAAAATCCATCTGAATGATTTGAAGTTATTTCAGCCGTATTTGGTAGATCAGCAATGGTTGGAGCAGGGTGGTGATGCCGACATCATCACCCAAGATTTTGAGACATATCTATTTCATGGGCTTTTAAAAAGAGATGCGTGTGTTTTTTATGAGCGCGGTGCCTGTATGATCAGGGTTCCTTTTGAAGGGGAAAAAAATCAAAATGATTTAAATATTTATGCATTTGACAAACGATTTCACTACAAAAAATCCGCTGACAGAATCACCATTAAAAATCTCAATGTCGATCTTGCTGCATTGATCAAAAGCAGAAAAACACAAACAGAAAAAAAACCACCTCAAACCGATTCTCTGGTTACAAGAAAAACGAATGCAAATCCTTTGGTCATCGTCGGAAAACAGAGCCATCTTAGGTATGAAAAATATAATTTGCCCACAGAGAGCTACGATGTAGAGGTCGATACCAATAATGACATTAAAGCGATAGGAAGCACATTTGGGGATATCGTCAAATTTTCAAAAAAAGGTGATATTTTTTCGATCAATGCATTACGTATTCAAGATGCAGCACTTCATCCGTTAATCCGTTTTAATGGTTTGCAAAGTGGGCGATACACCATCAAACTTTCTGGCGATCCGGATAAGACGATGCAAGGAAAGATGATCATAGAAGGCGGGGTGATGAAAGGGTTCAAAGCCTATAATAATACCTTAGCTTTCATCAATACTGTTCCCGCTTTAGCGTCCTTGCAAAATCCTGGTTATTCCCAAGAAGGATTTACCATTGAAGAAGGGGTGGCAGAGATGAGGGTATTGGGAACTAGGAAAATCGTTTTTGATTCTATCTATCTCAAAGGGACTTCAGCAACCATAGCGGGGGTAGGAGAGATCGATCTGACCGCAAAAACGATCCGTCTTGATCTAGCGATACAAACAGCTAGAGAGTTAGGCAAAGTGGTCGGCAGCATACCACTTGTAGGCTATATCTTGATGGGAGATGAGAAGAGCGTGACATTCGGATTGCAAATTAGCGGTCCGTTAGAGGATCCGCAGGTCGTTACTTCAGCAGGGCAAGATATCTTGACCTTACCTTTAAAGATCATCCAAAGAGCTGTAGAATCAACAGGGAAGATCATTACGGAATAATATTGTATCATGCATGAAAATAAGGAGAAAAAAATGAAAAAACTACTTGTGATTTTATCCTTCACGATGCTTTACGCGAGCAATACAGAAGTACCTTATACCTTACAAAATGTTGAAGAAGTTTCTGCAGTAGATAGCGAATTGCTTCCTTTGGAACAAACATTATTGCCATCCAAAGAAGAGCCTTCTACCTTAGAAAACAGATCAGAAACATCTGTATCACAAGATAAAACAAAAGAAAAAGAATCTATGATCACTCCTTCTAGTGAAACAGAATCAATGCAGAATCAAGAGCAAAAAATTCAAAAGATCAGAGAATCGCTTCACATCGCCGAACCGAGTGCAAGAGAGAAAAAGATCGATGCGATTAGAAAAGAGTTGCATATAGACTATCAAGTGCCAAAAAGTGAAAGCAGACTTGATAAGGGTGTAGCAAACATCAAAGAGAAATTTGAAGCTATTGATTTGCAAAGCAGTATCTCTAAAGTCAAAGATATGGTTGGACTGGGAGAAGAGAAGAAAAAAGAAGAAGGATTTTCAATTTCAGATAGTCTCCAAAGTATTGGATTGGATATCGAACTGCCATCGTTGTGGGGGAGTAAGCCAAAGAAAAAAGACCATTCCCTTTTTGGCATAGGTTTTTTAGGTGATATCAAAGATACTGGTACCTCTTTTTATAAGGGGGCAAAGTACTCGGGACAATCAGCCGAAATGATGTCAGGGATGGTTTACAAGTCTTCTAAGATGTATAACACCATTTTTGGTATGTTTGATGACTCTCCGCTCAATATCTTCGAAGAGGAAGAGGAGCCTTCACTTTTCGATGTGTTTGAGCATGGTAATTCTATTTTAGATATGTTTGATTGATTATTCGTTTCTAAGAACGGTAAGCGGATCAGTCTGAGATGCTTTTTTTGCAGGATACAATGAAGAGAGCCAAATGATCATCGATGTACCCAAAATGATTAGCCCAAAATCATGCAAAGTAAGATCCACAGGTAATTTAGATGTACCATAAACATCTGCTGGCATCGAAATGATGTCAAACGTTTTCAGTAACCAGATTCCGAATCCGCCTAAAAATGTTCCTGCTACAATTCCCGCGCTTCCTATGATGAGTCCTAGTCTAAAGAAGATAGCCCTAATCTCTTTTTTGGTTGCCCCCAGCGTACGCATCAAAGCGATTTCGCTTCGGCGGCTCATCACGGTCATCAGCAAAGAAGAGATGATGTTGAGTGAAGCCACGAGTATAATAAGAAGCAGTACCAAAAAGAGGGCTTTCTTTTCCATCTCCATCGCAGCAAAAAAGTTTCCATTTTGTTGCCACCAACCCTCTACAACTACAGTATGGGGTAAAGCTTTTTTAACTTTATGGATCTCCTCTAGCGCATTTTCGGTATAGATATGAATGCCATCATAGTGTCCGTTTTTCCGATTGAGTAATTTTTCTAGTGATTCAAGCGTAGTATACATGATCGCTTTATCATAGGCTTTGAGTCCGGATTTGAAAATACCGTCTATCGTAAATCGTTTTTGCAGTGGCATCGTACCAAATCCGATCGCTTGTTGTTCGGAAAAGTAAAGCGTCACTTTCTGTCCGATAGGGGCATTCATCTCATCAGAGAGCCCTTCGCCTACGACGACTTTAAACGGATTGGTTCCTTGACCTTTCGCCTCTTTAAAAATAGGGTTGATAGCACTCTCCTTTTCAAAGTCAACCCCATAAACCAACGAGCCTTGAACTGCTCCTTCATTTTTGGTGATCACTTGCGTCGTATAATAAGGACTGAAACGAAAATGAGGAAATTTGGATTTTAAAGAAGCGATGAGTGCATCATTGACCGAGTTTTCTTCCAAAGGGAGTACCGTAAGAGGGTAATTCATCACAAAAAGTTTTTTGGTAAACTCTTTTTGTGTACCGTTCATGATCCCCATTGCGATCATGAGTACCATGACTCCGGCGGCGATCCCTAAAAAGGCTAAAATGGCAGAGATGAAAATAAAAGGGTTTTCTTTGTCATATTTCAGGTAGTGTTTGATGATGTGCCTAATGAAATAACGATTAGGCATAGTGTTTTTTACAGCGGTGTGCTTCAAGCAAGTAACCCTTTTTTAGGGCCACTTTGACCGCAACAATTTTTATATTTTTGTCCTGAACCGCATGGGCAAGGGTCATTTCTTTTTGGTTTTTTCGCTGCGCGCTGTGGTGTCTTTTTGTCTGTTTTTTCTTCGATATCGGTACTGAGTTTTGTCTCCGCGATGTCATTTTCCAGCTCTTCTCTGATATGCTCTAAGGCAGCTTCTTCCTCTTCTGGAGATTGGAAATTAAACTGCACTAGTTGAAGTACTTTCACTGCTTCGATCTTGATGCGGGAAACAAGGTCGGTAAAGAGTTTGTAGCTGTCTTGTTTGTACTCCGTGAGCGGATCTTTTTGGTTGTAGCCTCTTAAACCGATCCCCGTTTTAAGTACGTCCATCTCGTAAAGATGATCTCGCCACTGTGGATCAAGCACTTGAAGGTATAAAATGCGTTCGATCTCTTGTCTTTGTTGTGGATCGATCTGAGACATTTTGGTTTCATAGTGCTCTTCCATCACATTGGAGATCAAAACAGTGATCTCGTCTACTTCTTTTCCTCGGAACATTTCGCCTGATATATCTATATGCAACTCTTCTTTGATCAGCGCAGAAAGTCTTTCCGTATCAAAATCCTCACTTGGCATCCCTGCGATAATCTCTGATTCGATTAAAAGGTATTGTATGTATTCGGCACGGTTTTCTTTGATCTTTGCACCGATATCAAATGCAGGGTCTAAAAGTTGGTTTCTAAACGTATAAATCGCTTTTCTTTGATGGTTTGCAACATCATCATATTCTAAGATGTGTTTACGGGATTCATAGTGTTGGTTTTCGACTTTTTTCTGTGCTTTTTCGACTGAACGTGTGACGATCTTAGAATCGATGTATTCACCCTCTTCAACACCAAGCCGGTTCATGATATTTCTGATCTTCTCTCCTCCGAAGATACGAAGGAGATTGTCATCAAGGCTAAGAAAAAACTGGCTTTCTCCAGGGTCTCCTTGACGTCCTGAACGACCTCGAAGCTGGTTATCAATACGTCTACTTTCATGGCGTTCGGTTCCCAGTATGACGAGTCCGCCGAGTGAACGTATCTCATCATTGATCTTGATATCGACTCCACGTCCAGCCATATTGGTAGCGACGGTTACCGCACCTTTTTGTCCTGCATTGATGATGATCTCTGCCTCTTGAGCATGGTTTTTCGCGTTGAGGATATTGTGTGTGATTTTTTCTCTTTTGAGTCTTTCATGAATCATTTCAGACTTTTCGATCGAAGCGGTACCTATCAGTACAGGTTGTCCTGTTCTATGCAGCTCTTTAACTCTTCTGACAACGGCATCCATCTTTTCTCGCTCTGTGTTATAGATCAAGTCGTTTTTGTCTACACGCGCTACAGGAACATTCGTAGGGATGGTAACGACATCCAAGCTATAGATTTGAGAAAACTCAGCCGCTTCGGTTTGCGCTGTACCTGTCATCCCTGCGAGTTTATCGTAGAGTCTAAAGTAGTTCTGGTAAGTGATCTCAGCTAAAGTTTGAGACTCTTCTTGTATCTGTACCGCCTCTTTTGCTTCAAGTGCCTGATGAAGACCATCTGAGTATCTTCGTCCCTCGGAGAGTCTTCCTGTAAACTCATCCACGATGATGATCTCATTGTTTTGTACGACATAATCAACATCTTTAATGAAAATATAATGTGCTTTTAATGCTTGATCAAGGTGGTGCGAAAGGACGGCATTTTCTAAACTGTAAAGATTGTCCACTTCGAAAAGGTCTTGCGCTTTTTGAAGACCGTCTTCTGTCATGACGATTGTTCGATGTTTTTCATCTACGATGAAATCACCGGTAGTTTGTTCTGGTTCACCCGGTTTGGTTTCGACTTTTTCTCCCCGCTGCATTTGAAGCGCTATTTGATCGGCTTTGGCATAATAATTATGATCGCGTTGCGTTGGACCTGAGATGATAAGCGGTGTTCTGGCTTCATCAATAAGGATCGAGTCAACTTCATCAACGATAGCAAAATGGTGTTCCCGCTGCACTTTCTCTTCAACCCTGATCTTCATATTGTCACGAAGATAATCAAACCCATACTCGTTGTTTGTTCCATAAGTAATATCTGCACGGTATTGCGCTTTTCGTTCTTGATCGTTGTGGATATCAGATGTGATGCATCCTACTGTGTAGCCCAAAAAACTGTAAAGTTTCCCCATCTCTCCAGAGTCTCGTTTTGCCAAGTAGTCATTGACCGTTACGACATGCACACCTTTGCCACCCATTGCGTTAAGTACGACGGCAAGTGTTGCCACTAGGGTTTTCCCTTCACCGGTTTTCATTTCGGCGATATTGCCATCATTGAGCACTAGTCCACCGATGATTTGAACATCATAGTGTCTCATGCCGAGTGTTCTTTTCGCTGCTTCTCTGGTGATGGCGAACGAGTCGTTCAGTACATCGTTGAGTGATTTTGTCCCCTCTTTTACTTCTGCTTTGAGTGACTCAAATGCTCCTTTGAGCGCTTCGTCATCGAGTGATTGATAATGAGATTCGAGGTCATTGATTTGTTTGACTTTTTTAAAGTAGTTTTTGACAGTTCTGTCGTTTTGTGTGCCAAAAAGCTTGAGTATGTGTCTGATCATTATGGGGTATGCCTTTGCGTAAAATGAATTTATTTTATCCAAATAGTGATTAATATTCCGTTAGGAAAAGAGGCTTATTTTTCATATATTTATGTTAAAATGAATCTATTCTCACCATCGATCAAGTGCTATTTTGGTATATTGCACTCTTTAAAAATAAGGAAGAAGAAAATGAAAGTATGGATATGGATGTGCATCTGTTTCTCTCTCTCGTTCGGAGAGATCACATTGCCGCAAAATTTTCAAGCAGATTTTATACAAACGATCACCAATACGAAAAAACAAGTGATTACCTACAAAGGAAATGTCCGTTTTTCTGACAAAAAATATTTTAAATGGAGTTATGAAGAACCGACACAAAAAGAGGTGTGTACAGATGGAATAGAATTGCTTGTCGTTGACCATGATTTGGAACAGGTTTCTGCATATCTCATCAAAAAAGGGTTGGATGTTGTGAAGGTTTTAAAAGGAGCAAAGCCTTACAGAGAGAATATTTATACCACAGAGTATGAAGAGAAACAATACACGATTCAAGTCGATCAACAAGGAAGACTTCATAGCATGGCATATTATGATGATCTGGATAATAAAGTGCAAATACTTTTTATCGATATGAAATATGGTGCGACCAATCTGCCCAAAGCGGGAATGCAATGCAACTATCCAGTCGGATATGATGTAATAGAAGGATAAGATGAAAGAGATACTTTTTAAAATCCAAGACGACTCTACATTGATGCTGATCGTGAGTATGGCGATCGTTTCATTGCTAGTGATTTTACTGATGGTGGTGCTTTCGGGGATGAAGATCCGATTTTATAAAGAAAATTTTGATTTGGTGAAAGAAGAGAATGAAGAAAATGCAGAGCGTATCGAGCAGCTCAAAGAACAAATAAAAGTATTGACTGCCACCAACGAAATGAATGAAACTGCATTGGAAGCCTTTGAGAATACGAAAGAGAATTTAGAGAAAACAGATGCTTCGTTGGTTGTGTTGAAAGAAGAACATAGCCTGCTCAAGAAAGAATTTTCAGAGGTTCAAACTGTTTTAGAAGATACCAAAGCGACTTACAACACACTTCAAGAAGAGTATTTAAAGATAAAAGAACGTCATGATGTGCTTGTAGAAGAAAATAACAAATACCGTACAAACAATGCACGTTTATTGATGAAGCTTGAGAATTTGGAGAGACAAGCGTAACACATAAAGGAGAACGTGATGAGAGCACAAACCGCAGAATTTACGAAAGAGTTGCCTGAATATACGAAAAAAAAAGAGAAGGTATTTCAAAGCAATGGCAAGATCCAAAACGCTTTTTATGAAGCAGAGCTTTTTAAACTTCAGCATGAGATGGTGAAGCTCCAGCAGTGGATTATAGAGACGCAAAAGCGTGTTTTGCTTATTTTTGAGGGGATGGATACCGGTGGGAAAAGCTCGACGATCAAGGCTTTGATGGAGTATCTAAATCCTCGTGAAGCACGCTCTGTAGCACTCCCGAAACCAAACTCTGAAGAGCAGGGGCAATGGTATTTCCAGCGCCATCTCAAACATGTTCCAAATGCAGGTGATATCGTTTTTTTTGACAGGTCATGGTACAACAGAGCGATGATAGAACAAGTGCTTGGCTTTTGTACGCAAGAGGAGCATGATCACTTTTTTTTGCAGGTGAATGATGTGGAAAGGATGCTAGTAGATGATGGGATGTTGGTTTTCAAATTTTATCTCAATATCAGTGAAAAGACGCAAGCAAAACGTCTTAAAGAGCGGGAGAAAAATCCATTAAAAAACTGGAAACTTTCCGATGTCGATTATGAATCCCACAAAGCATACGGCAAGTATACCTATTACAGAGATAAAATGTTCAATCTTTCAGGAACGCTCATCGTGCCGTGGATAGAACTCAAAGCAGATGACAAAAAGCGGGCAAAACTCAATGCTATGCGCTATCTACTCTCTAATATCCCTTATGAAAATCGTGATATGAACGTGGTGAAGGGATTGGATGAAGCGATAGTGACATTTCATGCGTAACATAGACAATAATAGGAGATACAAATGGCACATATGACGATATGGCACAATCCAAAATGTTCAAAATCTAGAAATGCAGTGACACTATTGGAAGAGAAGGGGATAGAAGCTAAAGTTGTTAAATACCTTGAAACACCTCCGACCAAAGAGGAGCTCAAAGCAGTCTTAAAGATGCTTGGTATCTCGCCGAGAGAGTTGATGCGTACAAAAGAAGAGATCTATAAAGAACTCAACCTAAAAGAAGAAGAGAGTGAAGAGAAGCTCATCGAAGCGATGGTGAAATACCCACGATTGATTGAAAGACCTGTTGTGATGAAAGATGGGAAAGCGGTGATTGGTAGACCCATTGAGAAGGTGATCGAACTTTTGGGGTAAATTTACAAAAATTTTATCTCAAAGAATATGGATATGGCACACTTTTAGGATTAAATTTTTGCTCCATACAGCTATTTATGCTAAAATGCGCTCCATTATTTAGTAAGGACAGGAATGCTTAGTACAGTAAACTTAACACAGCGCTACGGGAAAAGAGTGCTTTTTGACAAGATAAACATCACTTTGGATGTGGGTAAACGCTATGGATTGATCGGTGCGAATGGTGCTGGGAAATCGACATTTTTAAAGATTTTGTCTGGGGAACTAGAGCCTACTGACGGTGAAGTGCAGCTTCAGTCTGGGTTGAAGATGGGAGTTTTGGGACAGAACCAGTATGCATTTGAAGAATATACGCTTAAAGATGCCGTACTTTATGGAAATAAAAAACTCTTTGATGCGCAAAAAGAGAAAGAGAAACTCTATATGGAAGGGGACTTTGAGAGCGATGCGGTCAATAATCGTCTTGCCGAGCTTGAAATGATCTGCGCTGATGAAGACCCGACATATGAGTCGGATGTCAAGATCGAAAAACTCCTTGAAGCGTTAGGGTTCCCTGCTTCTGAACACAACGAATTGATGTCTTCGCTTACAGGTGGAGATAAATTTAAAATCCTCCTTGCGCAAGTCCTTTTTCTCAAGCCCGATGTATTGCTGCTTGATGAGCCTACGAACAACCTTGATATGGAAACCATCAGTTGGCTCGAAAATGAACTCAAGCGTCATGAAGGAACACTGCTTGTCATCTCTCACGACAGACACTTCCTTAATGGAGTCGTTACGCATATTTTGGATTTGGATTTTCAAAATATCAGAGAGTTTACGGGGAATTACGATGAGTGGTATATTGCTGCAAATCTCATCGCAAAACAAGCAGAAACCGATCGTAACAAAGCCCTTAAAGAGAAAGATGAATTAGAAAAATTTATCGCGCGATTCTCTGCAAATGCTTCGAAAGCAAAACAGGCGACCAGCCGTCAAAAACAGCTTGATAAGTTAGAAATTAACGAAATTAAGCTGTCGTCAAGACGAGATCCTTCTATTCTCTTCAAAGCACATCGTGATATAGGGAACGAGGTTTTAGAAGTGAAAGAGGTTTCTAAAAGTTATGGTGATGAAAAGGTATTGGAAAATATCTCTTTCAAGATTAACAAAGGAGATAAAGTTGCGGTTATTGGAGGGAATGGTGTAGGGAAAACCACATTACTCCAGATACTTATGGATAAGCTTAAAGCAGACAATGGAAGCTTCAACTGGGGGCAGACCATCACGTATAGTTATTTCCCTCAAAATACCACCGATCTTGTGACTGGTGATGAAGAGTTGCCGCAATGGATTCAAGGTTTTGATCCTAAATGGCATATCGATGAGATACGAAAAACGTTAGGGCGTATGCTTTTCTCAGGTGAAGAACAAAAGAAAAAAGTCAACGCCTGTTCAGGTGGAGAAAAACACCGTGTGATGCTCTCTAAAATGATGATGGATTCTTGCAACTTTTTAGTGTTAGATGAGCCGAACAACCACTTAGACCTTGAAGCGATCGTTGCTTTGGGTGAAGCGTTGCATAACTATCAAGGCGGCGTGATCTGTGTTTCTCACGATAGAGAGCTTATCGATGCATTTGCCAACCGTATCATCAAACTGAATGAAGATGGGACATTGACCGATTTTGAAGGGGATTATGAAGCGTTTGTCGAGCAACACGAGAAGTAGCACTGAGCGTTAACTTTTCAGTGCTCAAGACTCCTGAACTCTGTTGAGAGCACTAATTGATATTTGTATAAACGTGCTGGACGTCATCGTCTTCTTCGAGTTTATCGATGAGCTTATCCACTTCTTCCATTTGCACATCGGTGAGATCGATCGGTGCATTGGCTACGTACTCAAGTACCGCTTTTGTTGCTTCGATACCGCGCTCTTCAAGTGCTTTGCTTAGTTCTCCGAATGAAGTATAATCGCCATAGATTCTGATGATAGGTCTATCTTCACCGTTTTCCTGCGGTTCGACATCTTCTTCAATCTCTTCTAAACCAAAGTCGATCAAATCAAGTTCTAACTCATCCCGATCCATGGCATCTGTTTTATTGAACGTAAAGATCGCTTTACGTGTAAAAATGAAGCTTAATGAACCGGAAGTAAGCATCTCTCCACCATTTTTATTGATGATTGATTTGACGTTGGCTACGGTTCTGGTGTTGTTATCTGTAGCACATTCGACGATTATTTGGACGCCATAAGGTGCTTTCACATCATAGGTAAGTTCTTTAAAGTCGGCAGCATTCTTTTCAAAGGCCCTTTTGATCGCTGCATCGATGTTGTCTTTTGGCATATTTTGTGCTTTGGCATTGAGGATCGCAGTACGAAGCTTAGAATTCATGTCTGGATCTGGAGATCCTCCCTCTTTAGCTGCCATAGTAATACTTTTACCCAGTTTTGGAAAAACCCTCGACATAGTTCCCCATCGTTTCATTTTTGCTGCTTTACGGTACTCAAACGCTCTACCCATCACGACTCCTTACACTAAATTATTGGTGTGATTATACTCAATTTCTCTTAAGTCGTCTCAAAGCAGACACGTGTAGAATGCGGTTATGAAATTAGATCAGATAAAAGTAACCAATCCTTATTTGAAATTACCCAGTGTCTGTTATACGCGGGTGAAGCCCTCACCGTTGGTCAATCCTTTTTTGATCCATGCCAACAAGGCAGTGGCATCACTTTTGGACATAGATCCAGAGGTATTAGAGGATGAAAAATTTGTTGCCATCGTCAATGGAAATGAATCATTGCCGGATGCCGATCCGTTTGCCATCTGTTATGCTGGACATCAGTTTGGCCATTTTGTACCTAGATTGGGTGATGGAAGGGCCATCAATATAGGAACCATCAATGGTTTGCATCTTCAGCTTAAAGGGGCAGGGCAGACCGAATATTCTCGCTCAGGAGATGGTCGTGCAGTGTTGCGTTCTTCGATACGTGAATACTTGATGAGTGAAGCGATGCATGGGCTTGGGATAGAGACAACAAGAGCTTTAGCACTTATCGGAAGTGAACATCAAGTGTACCGAGAAACTTGGGAGAAAGGGGCGATCGTACTTCGCGTTTCGCCTTCTTGGGTCCGTTTTGGTACGTTTGAATACTTTTACTATCAGGAAATGCACAAAGAGTTAGAAGCAGTTGCTGATTATGCGATCGCAGAGAGCTATCCCCATTTGGTGGATGAACCAGATAAATATTTGCACTTTTTTACCGAAGTAGTGGGGAAAACAGCACGATTGATGGCACAGTGGCAAGTGGTAGGATTTAACCATGGGGTGATGAATACTGACAATATGTCGATAGCTGGACTCACTATGGATTATGGTCCTTATGCGTTTTTGGATGATTATGACATAGAAAATATCTGTAACCATACCGACCATGCTGGGCGTTATTCATTTGGGAATCAACCTAGTATCGGAGGGTGGAATCTCAAAGCATTGATGCATGCGCTCTCTCCGCTTGTGCGTCTTGAACGTATGGAGAAGATACTCGATCGTTATGCGACGTATTACCGTAGACATTATCTCTATTTGATGGGGAAAAAGCTCGGATTAGAGGAGCAAAAAGAGGAAGATTCAGCATTGATAGAGCATCTGCTTGGGATGATGCAGGGATTGCAGATAGACTATACACTTTTTTTTAGAACTTTAAGTCTCTATGATGGAGACCGTACCGCATTACTGAAACTAGGGCTCTACCATAGACCTATGAATGATTGGCTTGATGCGTATGATAAGCGGTTAGAAAACAATGAGATGACAACTGAGGAACGGCACAAACAGATGCTCCAGACCAATCCAAAATTTGTCCTCAAAAACTATATGCTCCAAGAGGCGATAGAAGCTGCTCATAGAGGTGACCTTAGTATCGTCGCCAAACTCTTTGAGATTGCTCAAGATCCTTACAGTGAACATGAGGAGTATCAACGGTGGGCAGAAGCGACACCAGATATGTTTAAAAACAAGAAGCTAAGTTGTAGCTCATGAGAGCTATAATCTTATTATTTCAAGTCAAGGAAGCGATATGACACTAGAAGAGGTACAAAATACCATTAG
>JBEARN010000003.1:0-32394 GCA_041163165.1 Pseudomonadota bacterium | reverse complement strand
GATCTCAAAGAATCTAACAAGCAAATATCAACCACTTTGCGTGGAGAAATAGATCTTCTAAAAGAAGCTTTTTATGAGATGAGGACCCTTTATAAAACTCAATTGGAGCATAAAAAAATCCATCATGATATGATCGATGTGATCGAACATAATGAGACTCAAGAGTGGGTGGGGGTGAAAAAGTTTTTGAAGCATTATAATGTCACGAAAGAGAAAGAGAAGGCAAAACTCATAAAGCAGCTTACTAAAATATATCATAATGGGGATGAACGTTTGATGCAGGTTAAAGATAAACTCAAGCTCAATATCAGAAAAAACTTTAAAGATATACTCAAATAATGCAATTTCTAACCAAAATCTCAAAAGAATATAGCCTTTTTGCAGCGATCATCGCATATATTGGGATGGGTATAGCAGAGCATACATTGGTATCCTCAACGCTAGGGAATATGGTGGGATTCGGTATTCTTTTTGTAGTGATTATTTACAGTGCAATGGCTGTGGCGCATCATGCAGAAATGCTTGCTGAAAAGTTTGGAGAACCTTATGGAACGCTGATCTTGACTCTTTCTGCGGTATTGGTAGAGATAGTCATCATTGCTATTATGATGGTTCACGAGCACAACCCTATGTTGGCGCGAGATACGATTTATTCTGCAGTGATGCTTGATATTAATGCTTTGTTAGGCTTAGCAGCGATTATCGGAGGGATCAAGCATGGAGAACAGCCTTACAATTTAGACTCTTCGAATTCTTATCTTTCGATGCTTTTGGTTGCTATAGGCATCGCGATGGTGGTGCCTCATTTTATATCCAAGGCGCATCTTGAACAGTATATGATGTTTAATGTGGTGATTTTTATCCTTCTTTATATGACCTTTACGCGAATTCAAGTGATATCACATAAATATTTTTTCGAATATCAAACCGAAGAATTTTTCAAAAATGAAGCAGAGAACACGCACCATGCGATTAGCGGGTGGTATCATGGTGCCATTTTAGTTTTGTCTATTGTGATGATTGGTGTGTTGTCAGAAATTTTAGCTATTTTTATGAGCAATACACTTGAAATATATAGTTTACCACTTTCCATAGGTGCAGTAGGAGTGGCGCTTATCTCGGCCGCACCAGAGTTGATCACGGCGGTAAGAGCAGCGTTGGATAATCGGATGCAAACCGTTGTCAATATTGCGCTCGGCGCTTCTTTGGCAACGATATTATTGACAATTCCTGCAGTTATTTTGGTGACATATTATATGAGTATGGACTTGACGCTTGCGATTACGCCATTGCAGGGGGTGATGCTGGGGTTAACGTTGCTTGTGAGTATCGTCAACTTTAATGACGGTGAAACGAACATGCTTGAAGGCTTTTTGCATGTGATACTTTTTGTTGTATTTGTATATCTTCTTTTTGTTTAACTCAAGAGTTGCATTAATTTTCTGATAGGGTCTTCATTTGTAAAAATTTTTACAGATCGGATGTCATATTTGGCAAAATGTTCAGCAAGATTGTCATCATGCGCTTGACGTTTTGCCATATAAGTAAGAAGGGTTTTTCTGCCAAAATAAGTATGCATAGTGTGATTTTTTCGAGGATCACTAAGTGTTACCTCACTTAACTTTTTCGGTGTTTCTTCGTCTATATCTCTTACTATGATGGCAATCACTTCATGCTTTTGTGCAAGGAGCGATAAGTCCATCTCTTGTAAAAAATCACTTAAAATAAAGAGCAAAGATGGTTTATAAAGACGGGTAAAAAGATTGTGTAAACTCTTTTTTGTATCGAGTGTGGTGTGAAGTAGTGGTGTATCATACAGATGTTGAGAAAATTGTTCGATGTGAAAGATTTGTTTGGTTGGAGGTGTTGAATAGATGTTGTCTGATGTGTAGGAGATACCGGTAAACAGGTCATTGCTTTGTTGGGCACTATAGCCTAATAATGTTGCGATCTCTGTGATCTTTTCTTGTTTGGCATTATCTGCACCAAAATAGACGCTTCCATCCATCAACGCAGCTACAACAACGGAAAGTTCACGGTTAGAATGCAATTCTTTGATGTATGGTTTTCCTAGTTTAGCTGAAATAGTCCAGTTGATTTTGCGTATATCATCCCCCATTTGATACTCTCTAAGTTCAGCAAAATCATAACCTTCTCCATGTAGCTTTGAAAGGTTGTGGCCACTAAGAAGCGTATAGACTTGGTGTCTTGCTTTGAGTTGGATAGCTTTTAGTGTTTGCATTAAGGGATAGGTAGCGTTTCGATAATAGTGGTGATGAGCTCGTCAGTTTGGAGCCCTTTAGCTCTCGCTTCATACGATAATACGATACGGTGACGTAACACATTGTGGACTACGGAACCTATATCAAAAGGAGAGACAAAATCGTTCCCGCGCAAAAATGCTTTTGCTTTTGCTACTTTATAAAGATCAATAGAAGCTCTTGGGCTTGCCCCAAACATAATGTTCTCTGCGAGCGCTTCGAGACCAAATCTTTTAGGATCTCTGGTGGCTGAAATAATTTGCACCATGTACCGTTCTAACTCTTCATCGATATGGATTTTTTCTAATGATGCTTGCAGTGTTTGAAGTGCTTCAAGGGTTAAAACCGGTTCAACCTCAGGAAAACTATGACTTGCTCCCCTTCTCATGATCTCTAGTTCTTCATTTTCATTGTTGTGCTTGACGATAATTTTCATCATAAATCGGTCAAGTTGTGCTTCTGGAAGCGCATAAACACCTTCTTGTTCGATAGGATTTTGCGTCGCCATAACAAGAAATGGACGATCAAGTTTAAAGCTTTCATTGGCTATGGTTACTTGCCTTTCTTGCATCACTTCAAGAAGTGCCGATTGCACCTTTGCGGGTGCACGGTTGATCTCATCGGCGAGGAGAAGATGGGTAAAAAGAGGACCTTTTTTGATGTGAAAGGTATGATCTTGAGGATTATAAATTTGTGCACCGATGATGTCTGAAGGGAGAAGATCTGGCGTAAATTGAATACGTTTAGAGTCCAATCCTATAGCGCGAGAAAGGGCATTGATCGTTGTGGTTTTTGCTAAGCCAGGTACACCCTCTACAAGGATATGCCCATCACAAAGCAACCCTATCAACAAACCTTCCACCATCGCTTCTTGACCGATGACAGCTTTGCTCAATTCTTTTTTAAGTCGCTCTATTTGGGTATGCATTCTTTCTTCCTTATTTTATATTTAGACGAATATGGTTTAACACATTTTGTTTAATGGTGCTAAAATGGATGTTTTCTGCTCCATAGACCCCTTTTTCAAGCGCTTCTACAAATGAGACGAGGTCGTTTCGGTTTGTCGCTATGAGTAATTGTAGTAAGGCTTTGGCATTTTTGGTTGCTTTGATCTTTGCCTCTAAAGAGGTTGAGTCAACGGTTCGCTTTTTTTTCTCCCATTTCCAAAGAAGCGCTGTTAAAAATCCTGTCAAAAAAACGATAGTATAGCGCCACAGCATTTGTAACCAAGACCAATCTTCGCGAATCGGTTTTGGATGATCGGTAGTATCGACCAGTTTTTGTGTCGGTACGGAGGTGATTTTGAATGTTTGTGCTGGTATCTCAAGGGTATAGGTTTGTTCTGTTTTAGGATTAAACGCACGAAGCACAAGGGGAGGTAAAGAGAAATTTTTATCATGAGAAAGAGCCATAGGGTAGATCACCTCATTGTGGGTGTTTTCTTGTGTGATCGTTTTTTGGCGGATAGGTTTTTCGCTAAATCGGTTAAACTCACCCTCTGGAGGTAAGAGTGTTTCGAAGGCAGGAGGATAGCCATCTCCTTTGATGCGCACTTGAAAAGGGATCGGCTCAAAGGCTTGTGCGTGATGTTTTTTTATTTCGTACTGAAGTGCAAAATTCCCTATAAGATCGATCTTGTCTGGAAGCGGTTTGACTTTAAGTTGTAAAGGGGGGATAGAGATAGGAACATCTTTGGTAACAAGTTTATGAATGTTGTCTCTGTCCCCGGAGAGTCTAAAAGCTACACTGGCATCCGTTGTCACTTTTTTGACAAGCGTAAAAGTAATGTTAAGATCGCCACTTTTTAAAGGATAGATGAGGTAATGGTATTTTATCTTTACATCGTGGTAGCGACTCTCTTCTTCTTTGAGTGAAACGCGGTGGAAAGTGTAATCCTTACTATTGTCAAGGTCAAAATCAAAGAGTAAAACAACATCATGATTGCTTTGGTTAAGATCAAAGGTAAGGAGTAAAGGTTCTTTTACATAAGGGGTATGTGTGTTAACATGGAGATCATAGTTAAAATCCTCCGCGAACACAAAAGGTGCTGCAATCATACAAAGTAAAATCACCCTAAAGAGTCTCTTACCAAGGTTGTTTTTCACGTATGTATCCTTCATTGATGAGTTCATATACTTTAGAGCCAAGTGGCAGTTTTTCTTGTTGACCGTTGTCTAAAAGTTTATGTTCTTTTTCTTTTTGTCCATCTTTGGACTGGGACTCTCCACCACTGCCACTGCCGGAGCTTGGCTCATCTTCACTTTTTGTTTCTTTGTTTTCGTCAGCAGATTCACTTTTGCTTGATGAACCATCTTGCGATTTCGGGTGCGCCATACCAAGATTGCCCTCTTGTTTGCTTTGAAGAAAAAGGATCAAACGTAAATTTTCTTCCGCCTGAGGGTCTTTTCCTAATTGGAGGGCTTTAGTATAATAGATTTTTGCTTTATCATAAGATGCGAGCATAGCGTGGGTATTGGCGATATTGTAGTAGAGGTGTTGTTTGATTTTGGGAGACGTAGAATGGATGGTTTTGTACGTAGTCATCGCCCGATGAAATAATCCTTGCTTGTAATAGGTGTTTGCAAGCAATATCTGGCTCTGAAGCGAAGGGGTATGGATCTTTTTAATCTCTTTTTGGGTTGTATTAAAGTCGTTATCTTTATAGCTTTTGTATGCGCAATTTAGATGGTAATCATCGATGATCGATGCTTGGGCATCGATACCCAATAGGGCTAAACCTATCAGTAGATAGCGTATGCCACGTGTGTGTAAAAGAAAAAATAACAAAAGTGCCAACCCTAAAGGAAAAGGATAGAGTTCAAAATAATGGTGTTGTGGTTTATGCGCGTTTTGGGTTTCATGCGCATTTTCTTTCAGTGCAACGTCTATCTTTCTTGCCGTCTCGCCGGGGCTCAATGAGGCGGTAAAATAATCCCCTGAAACAGTATCTGAGAGGGACTGTAAAAGGGGATTTAAACGAGAGATAACAAGATTGTTTTCTTCATCTCTTACAGGATTACCTTCTGTGGTTTGAAGCGTCGTTCCTCTTTGTGTCCCTAATCCTAAAATAGTAAGTTTTATCTGTGATTTTTCAACCAGCTTGGTGAGTTTCTCAAGGTTCTCTTCTTCTCCCCCATCGGTGATTAAAAGAAGATTTTTTTCTTGTTTCGGAAGCAAAGATAGTTTTTGAAAGAGACGTTCTAGAGAAGTTCCTTTGGTAAGGATATAGCTTGGGTTCAGACTCTCTAAAGCGATTTTTATCAGTGCATGATCGGTGGTCGGTGGCGACAAGAGCAAAGGATTGGTTGTAAAAGCCATTAGCATCACGTTGTCGCTAGGATTGGCTTCAAGAAGCGCAGTGATCGTTTGTTTGGCAAAATCATACCGTGTAGGAGAGATATCCGTCGCCTGCATCGAATAAGATACATCCAAAGCGATGATTAATTCTTTGGCTTCGATATCGGTTTCTTCGATAGCTTTTTCGATAACCGGTCTTGTTAAAGAGAGTACCAGAAGTAGTAAAATCAATAAATGGACCGTTAAAGTAAGCTTACGTGGACGCTGCCACCATAGCATTACCAGAGGAATCATCAGCCACAAAAAGAGAGGATAAAGGAGCATCATGATTGTTCCCTATATGTTAAAAGTACCCATAGTAGCAGCAGTACAAAAGCGAAACCCAATGGGTATAGTATCAGCAATTGCTGTTGTAGATAATTTTCACTTCGGATGGCGCTGGGTTCAAGCTTGTTCAGCTCTTTATAAACTTCTGATAGTTCTTCTGCTGACGTAGCAGCATAATTTTTCCCTCCTGTTTCTTCAGCGATCATCTCTAATAAGGGAAGATCATAGTCAGAGCGTTTACCTATGCCGATAGTATAGATTTTGATACCTAAAGATTTGGCTTTTTCTACGGCCGTTTTGGGTGCGATTTTCCCTGCATTATGATATCCATCTGTGAGTAAAATGATCACTTTTTGTTTTGCCTCTCCGTAAGAAAGTGTTCGGATCGATTGCATGATCGCATCACCTATCGCGGTACTTTCACCTGCGATACCTACATTGGTTAGCGAAAGAAGATAGGCAAGTGATTCGAGATCATAAGTGAGTGGTGAGGCAGTGTAGGCAAATGTACCAAAAACCACCACCCCCATGTTATCATCAAAACGTTTGGAGATAAAATCATTGGAAAGTTGGGAGGTGATCTCGTATTTGGTTTTCATTCTGTCTTTGGCATGAAAGCCACTTTGCGCCATGGAACCACTTGCATCGATGGACAAAACAAGGTCACGCCCTTTTCGGTGCTTATCGGAAGTTGCATCGTAGATAAAGGGTTTCGCGAGAGCAAAAGTCATGAGGGTAAAAAGAAGCAGTTTGAGCCAAAGTTCCCAGTTTGACAAAGGAGCTTCTCTTTTGACCCAATCTATTTTCGAAAAATAGTAAGGATGTTGTTTGTTTTTGCACCATATAAAGCAAGGCAATAGCAACAAAAGAAACCATAAATAAGGGGAACCAAATGTAAAATGCATAAAGTATTTTAGTACTTTATGGTTGAATTTTAGTATAATGGAAGGATGAATACAATAATGAAAAAATTACTTTGGGTTGTGTTGTTTGTGGTGCTCGTGGTATTGGGGCTTGTTTTTTTGGCATTTACGTCTACGGGAAATGACCTTTTAAAACCGTATGTCAAAGCGAAATTGGAAAAAGAACTCGGGCTTCCGGTGGAAGTCGAGAAGTTTAGACTGGATTCGGGCAACTTGACGTTGGATTTTGGTATTGATCAACAGGCTAATGTCCATGTAGGAATGAAATATCGCCTTGCAAACCAAGCATTTGATGGAGTGTATCAGATCGATACAGAGGGGCTGAACTATCAAAAGATGCAAATCAAACGACTAGAATTGCGAGGGCATTTTAAAGGCAAAGCCAAAGATATTTCAGTGGATGGAAATGGTACATTTTTGGGGTCAAATATTACCTACGGCTTTAATGTCGTAGACGATATGGCACAAGAAGCAGTGTTGGAGATGAAAGGGATAATGGTATCTGAGGGGTTGGCGCTTATGGGGTATCCTGCTCTCGCAAACGGTACATTGGATATTGAAGTCAATATGCCGAATATCGGTGACAAAACAGCCAAAGGATATAGCCTTATCGTCCTTCATCCTTCTTATTTTGATCGTGATCTGATTGCAAAACTTTATGGATATACGCTTCCGGAAAAGAGTGCGATACGCGGTACGATAACCTCTAAATTGGAAGGAAAAGAGATCAATATAGACGGAGACATCCAAAGCGATCTGTTCTCTATGCAGATCAAAGATGGCGTGTTGGATACCACCGAAAAAGCACTCACTGCATCGGTTAATGTCGATGTGAACGAGATGCGTATTTTCACGCAAAATAAATTGGCCGGCCAATTTAAGGCAGAGGGAACACTCCAGAGGAAAGAGGGAGCATTGATAGCGAAGGGGGAAAGCCACTCTTTAGGAGGGAACTTAAACTTTTCAATAGAGCAAAAGCGTCTCACCGCAACGTTTGAGAATGTCGCTCTAGAAAAGATCTTAGCCATGGCAAAACAACCCTCTTACGCAAGCGGGAATGTCAATGGCGAAGCGGTTTTTGACATTAAAGAGAAACAAGGGAATTATACCTTGCGTATTGATAGGGGGGTATTTGGATCGGTATTTTTAGAAAAGCTCTCAAACTACCGCGCAACTGATCGACCGACATTTACGTTTGCTTCTGAAGGCAACGTAGAAGAGGATACGCTCAAAGCGAATGTATCGGTGAAGTCAACGTTAGCAGATATTACACTTCCTACATTGGAATATAATCTTGAACAAAAAGCGGCACAGACACCTTATGCGGTGTTGGTGCATGATATTTATATGTGGATGCCACAATCTAACAGTAAAGCTTCTTTGCCTGTGAGGGTAGAAGGAAAGCTGATGTCCGGAGAGAATTTGGTTATTTCAGGGATCGCAAAAGGGTTGGGGGCTGATCTCTCTTTCTCTTATGACAAACAAAGTGTCAAGCTCGATGCACCGCAGCTGGACATAGAGAAGCTTCTTGCCCTTGCGGGTGTTCCCGTGTATGTCAACGGTTCGATTGAGAGTCATGTGCTCTTGACTAATCAGGAGCCTTTAGAGGGAAATTTTATCCTTAAAGGGACACAATTAAATACTGACCCCGCGGTGATGAAACAAGAGATCGGTGATCCACTAGCCGTTAAAATATCTGTCGATACTTCAGGGGTGTTTAAAAATGGCAAAGGGGAGATAAAAGGGGCTATTAAAAGTGGGATAGGAAATCTTACTTTAGATCATATTACTGCAGATATGGAGCAACAAATAGTTAAAGGCGGATATGTTCTTGAAATCCCGAGTTTAGAGAAAATTCAAAAGGTTATCAACCAAAAACTGTATGGAGCATTGACCCTTATCGGTAGTGTAGAATCAAAAAAGAAAGTGTTGCATATGACAGGGAAAACGACCTCATTGGGAGGTGCTGTCGATGTCGCGATTGCTGCGGAAAACGCAAATGCAACCTTAGCAAAGGTTCCGTTGGCGAATATAATGACGCTACTTGGGCATAAGCAGATTTTTTTAGGAGAAGCTTCAGGAAAGATGCAATACAACCTCAAACAAAAGTCAGGTACAGCTGATCTGAATATCGATGGTTTCCAGATCAAATCAAATCAAATGACACAGCTGATCGCGGTAGCAATAGGGAAAGATCCTTCGCGGGTGATCTTCTCGTCTTCCACTTTCCATGCGGATATCAAAAACAATATCACCACCTATGAGCTTCATGCAAAAGGGACAAGAACGAGTATTGATATTACCGAAGGGAAGCTTGATAAAACCAACCAAACCAATAATGCTACATTCAAATTTGTTTATGAAAAATATACGGTGAATGGTAAAATCACGGGTAGCACGGATGATCCTAAAGTCACGCTTGATACATCGGCTATTTTAAAAGATAAGATAGACGAAAAATTACAAGAGAAGCTCGACAAAGCATTAGGTGGGCAAGTAGGCAACCTTTTAAAAGGACTTAAATTTTAACTAGGGAGTGTTGGTCGGCTTTATTTTAAGAAAAGGTTGATTATACTTCGCAGAATTAATAAATGATAATAGTTATCAAGTTCAAAAGGAAAAAATGTGAAGACGATTACGATTGCATTAGCCGGACAACCTAACGTAGGAAAAAGTTCGCTTATCAATGCGATATCGAATGCAAAACTGAAGGTTGGAAATTTTTCAGGAGTAACGGTAGATAAAACAGAAATAGCCTTTACGCTATGCGATGAAAAAAGTTGCACAGAGTATGAAGTGCATATTATTGATCTGCCTGGGGCTTATTCGTTAACAGAATATACTATTGAAGAGAAAGTAACCAAAAGTTTTCTTCAAAGTGATGAGTATGACATCATTGTCAATGTAGTTGACTCTACCAATTTGCAGCGGAATCTTCTTTTTACGACACAATTACTTGAAACAGGCAAGAAAATCATTGTTGCACTTAACATGGATGATGAGGCGAAAAAAGAGGGGATTTTCATAGATGAAAAACAACTTTCAGCTATCTTAGGTGTGCCGTGCGTGAAAACTTCAGCCTCTCAAAAATTTGGTATTGAGAAGTTAAAAGAGGCGATTGTAACGCTGTACGAACAGAAAGAAACACAGGCAAAAGTAATCTATAGTGATCCGATCGAAGAGGAGATAGAAGCGATTGTGGCATTTTTGGAAGAGAAGCAGTATAAGAGTACGATTCCTTATCGACAATTAGCCGTTCGTCTTTTGCAAGAAGATCTCGATGTGTACAAAAAAATGCATGATGAACCCATCTGGATAGAAATGCTTCCCTTGGTGAGAGAGGGGCTTAACCATCTTTATTTGCACAGTGGTACAAAAGATATCGACCAAATATTTGCCGATGAGCATTTTGCCTTTTCCAAAGGTGCTCGTATGGAAGTGATGTCAGTAGAACGGGTAAGGGCAAAAAACCTTACCCAGATCATCGATAATTTGCTTATCAATAAGATATTGGGGATACCACTTTTTCTTTTTTTTATGTGGGGATTGTTTCAACTGACGTTCGAATTGGGATCTATACCGATGGAGTATATTGATGCATTTTTCGGATGGCTTGGGGGACAAGTAAAAACGGTTCTGGGTGAAGGGGAATTGAGTTCTTTGATTTCTGATGGAATGATCGCAGGGGTAGGAGCAGTGATCTTGTTCCTTCCAAATATTCTTATATTGTTTGTCGGAATCGCTTTACTTGAAACGACAGGTTATATGAGTCGTGTGGCATTTTTGCTGGATGGATTTTTTCACAAATTCGGATTGCATGGGAAAAGTTTTATCCCTTTAGTGACAGGATTTGGTTGCTCGGTTCCCGCCTATATGGCAGCACGTACCCTTAAAAATGAAAAAGACCGACTCATTACGCTTTTCATCATCGGATTTATGAGTTGCGGTGCGAGGTTACCTATCTATGTTTTGTTTGCAGGGGCATTTTTTGCTTCTGAAAAAGCGGGAGATATTTTGTTTTTGATTTATATTTCAGGGGCAATTTTAGGGTTGCTCGCAGCAAAAGTGTTAAAACTGTTTGTGTTTAAAGGAGAGGATGAACCGTTTGTAATGGAGATGCCTAAGTATCGTTTGCCTTCTTTGAAGTTGATCACACATACGGTCTATGGGCAAGCCAAATCGTATCTGAAAAAAGCAGGGACGTTTATCTTGGCAGCGTCAGTGTTGATTTGGTTTGCGAGTAATTACCCTAAAAACGAGGTCCTCGAGGCAGACTACAGCACCAAAATAGAACAAGCCCAAAGCGAAGAGAGCAAGGTAGAACTTCAAAATCAACTTTCGATGCACCTCCTGGAAGAGAGCTATCTGGGGAAGATCGGACATGCATCTGAGCCATTTTTTGCGCCACTTGGGTTTGACTGGCGTATGGCCGTAGCACTTGAAACGGGTTTAGCGGCGAAAGAGGTGGTGGTTTCTACTTTGGGAGTATTGTATGCGCTTGGTGATGAGGTAGATGAAGGAAATGAGGGGCTGATCGTAAAGATACGAGAAAATATACCATTTGCCGCAGCGATCTCTTTCATCGTATTTGTCATGATATATTTGCCTTGTCTCGCTGCTTCAATGGTATTTGCCAAAGAGGCGGGAGGCTGGAAGTATCTTGGCTATTTGTTTCTGATGACTTCGGCAACAGCGTGGATTTTAAGTTTTATAGCGTATCGTGTTGCATCGCTAGTGATAGGAGGTTAGATGTTTTTAAGTGAATTGCACAAAGGCGAGAGTGCCCAGATCGTTCAAATCAATGCGGACAAAGCATTGAGGGATAGATTGGTTTCTTTAGGAGTGATTCGAGGAGAGGCTGTCTTGATCAAAGGATGTTCTTTGGCGAAGCAGACGATAGAGATAGAAGTGGGCTCCACGCTCATAGCGCTTCGTAAAGAAGAAGCAAAAAAAATAGAGGTTAAACCTTTAGACTAAGAGGATCATTATGGCTTTTAAGTATGCTATTGCACTTACAGGAGGTATCGCAACAGGAAAAAGTACGGTAGTCTCTTGCTTGAAAAAACAAGGATTTTGTGTCATCGATGCAGACGCGATATCTCATGAGATACTCAACCAACAATATCAAGCGATTACAGATTTGTTCGGACCAATGGTAAGCAAAGAAGGCAAAGTAGATAGAAAAACATTAGGATCTATCGTATTTGCTGATGCCGAAAAGCGTAAACAACTCGAAGCATTGCTCCATCCGTTGATTTTTGAAGAGATCCAAAGATATGCGCAAAGAGAAGATAAATTACAGAAACCCTATTTTATAGATATCCCGCTTTTTTTTGAGACCAAGCGTTATCCGATCGAAAACGTTTTAGTGGTGTATGCAACAAAAGAGCAGCAACTTTCCCGCTTGATGGAGCGCGAGGGGTACACAAAAGAAGAAGCAAATCAGCGTATCAATGCGCAATTTCCGATAGAATCGAAAGTCAAGTTGGCTAGTTATGTTATAGATAATAGTGGTACACTTACGCAGTTAGAACACGAATGCAAACGTCTGATAAAGGAGATGAGCGTATGACAGTGACCAAATATTCAGCCAATGGCAATGACTTTGTGCTGATGATCGCCCAAGAGAAAGCAGATCGATCTGAGCTTGCCAGAAAGCTTTGCCATCGTCAAAATGGCGTGGGGGCAGATGGTTTGGTAGTAGTATTGCCTCACCCAGAGTATGATTTTGAATGGGAGTTTTACAATGCTGACGGCAGTGTCGCGGAAATGTGTGGCAATGCAAGCAGGGCTGTAGCACATTTTGCTCTTGACAAAGGGATAGCCAAAAACAATAAAACAGAATTTTTAACCGGCGCGGGAATTATACGCGCTACGATCAATGGCTTTTATGTCGTGAGTGATATGGTGCAACCAAAGATTATCGATACCAAGATAAACGAAGATGGTGAAACGTGGTGGTTCATCAATTCAGGAGTTCCACATCTTGTAGCGGTAAGAGAAAGCATAGATGAGTTTGACATAGCACAAGCCCGCGCACTCAGACACAAATACAATGCGAACGTCAATATCTGCATGCTTAAAGATGAGGCACTTTATGTCCGTACTTATGAGCGTGGTGTAGAGGATGAGACGCTTGCGTGTGGCACAGGAATGGTAGCGTGTTTTATCCGGCTGCATCAAGAAGGGAAGATTTCTGATGAAATTAAAGTATATCCTAAAAGCAGGGATGAGCTTTATGTGAGTTGCGAAAATGGTGTCTACCGTTTTGGTGGTCAAGTGACGAAAACATTTGTTGCAGAAACGTTTATCTAACAGAAAGAGGTGACGATGCGATATCTAGTAATGATGGCGATGACAACTGTGCATTTGCTTCCAGGGACATTTGCACAGGCGGTAGAAGAGTACCATAATGGTAGTTATATTCAGGCGCTGAATGGATTTTATGCTTTAGCTAAAAAGGGTGATCCTAAGGCACAGTATAATCTAGGATTGATGTATGCCAATGGCGAAGGGGTGCAAAAAAACATCCAAAAAGCGAAACAATGGTATGAAAAGGCGGCAATGCATGGGCATGGTGCCGCACAGTATAATCTAGGAAAGTTGCACCATATCGATGCGAAGAAGGATCCTAGTCGATACGTCAAAGCAAAAGAGTGGTATGAAAAATCGAGCGAAGCTGGCGTGCCACAAGCTTTCAATAACCTTGCAACGCTCTACATGAATGGCGAGGGAGTGGCAAAAAATGAGCAAAAAGCTTTTGAGCTTTTCTTAGAGGGTGCAAACAAAGGTGATGATGCGTCAGCGTTTAATGTGGCTCTTTTGTATGGCTGGGGTGAGCAAATAACGCATGATAAAATGAAGGCATACACTTATCTAAAACGAGCACTCAAAGGAGGGAAAAGCGAAGCGAGTGAATACCTCGATAAGCTTTGCAAAGAGAGCGCTTGGGCATGTCATGAGTAGTTCACTTCTCTTTTAAGTATCTCTTAGATATACTTTCGTCCTGCAAAATACTTAAAGGCGACTAGCCGCATGAGCCAACTTCTGAAGTTGACTTAGCGTTAGCGTAAGCTATAGGAGCTTTGCTCATATAGCGGTATTTCAATAAGATCGCGTAGCTCAGTTGGTAGAGCACTACCTTGACATGGTAGTGGTCGTAGGTTCAAGTCCTATCGTGATCACCACTTCAATTCTTCAAAAGCCGTAAAATACGTACTTACAAGGCTATTCAGTTAACATTACCCCATTTTTTAAACTTGGATAAAAATCCTTCAAAATCTTATCAAATGTAGACTAAAAATTGCGTTTTTATCTATTCTCTCTTGAGATTGGCAGCTTAAATATTTTGTTGTCAGGAATCCATCTTAATTTTATAGTCATTTTGCATCTAGATTGTCAGATACGGTTCCATCTTTTTCTGGATTTTGTGTCATATTGTTATCAACGCTTTCCCAAATATTTACAGTGACTTTTGCTGTTTTTAGCTCTATTTCTTCGTTTTGTATGGTTCTGGACGTTGTATCGCCTTCTTGTTTTTCGATTAATGAAGTATTTTTAATCGTATCTGGATCGATTCTCTGCTTTGCAGGAAACGGTTTTAAAGATTTTTTAGGTTTGCTTGCTTGCTGCAAAATTCTGTTGATCTCCATGAGCCCTGTTTCATAGTTGCATAGTCTGTCATAACTTTGCATATCTTGTTCGAGCATTGCTAAGGTGTAGCTCTCAATCAACCTGTATTTGTTGGAACGTATTTTTCTTGCATACCTTTCTCTGGTGATCTCTACGCTACGGATAATTTCAGGCGATAAAGCCCTTTCATAGGCCATTTTTGTTTTGTAAGGATCTTCGCGATCTCCTTTTGAGTAGAGCGATTTTGCACCATCAGTGATCCCTTTCGTGCCGACGAGTTGACTGACGTTGTCAAACATACTCGAATAAATTTCTGAATTGGATTGATTGCGTGATGCCGCACGTATAAGCGGGTCATTTAGATATTGACGACACTGAATGTTGGACTTTTGGATAAATTCATCTATCAAGGCATTTCGCATTTTTTTTGTCGGGGCTTTTTTGTCGGGCACATTAAAAAAAAGTCCTCTTTCGGTATGGAAACCTACAGGCATTTTCTTTTTAGGGGTTGGATCATCACCGCAACCAGTGATAATCATCAAAGAGGATACGGCGAGTACACAAAGTAACTTTTTCATCATTTTATTCTCTTGCATGGATTGTTATTTTTCATTTATCTTTTTTAGAAGTGAATTATAACTTATTTTCACACTATTTTGAGCTATATTTTAATGATAATGATTTTCAATACAATGTTTATTTAAGGTTAATAGATTATGATGCGATGATTTATTTCAAAACATGAGGATGATAGATGAATAGAAAAATTTTGATAGGGGCAAGTGTAATCCTGACACAACTTTTATATGCGGAAAACACATTACTTGAGGAAGTGGATGGGCATCTCCGTTTTGGATATCAAAATGGCGCTGATGGAGCCGAAGATATCGCAATTGGGGGGAAATTACATTTGCAGACGGGTGAATGGCAAAGTATTTCAGCGGGTATCAGTATTTATACGACAAATCCCATCGGTTCTCATGACGGTGCGGGCATGGTTTTTTTTGATGCAGACCATAATGCATATAGCACTTTAGGTGAAGTGTATCTCAAATTAAATTATGGGAAAAACAGACTGAAAGTAGGACGACAAGAGATCGATACACCGTACGCGGACACAGATGATAACGGGATGATCCCCAACCGCTTTGAAGCCGCGGTGTTCACCAATAATGATATCGATGACTTAACAATCACCCTTGCCTATTTGACAAAAATGGCAGGGGTAGATGCTGAAGTGCCAGAAACATTTACTGACAGAGGGATGAATGAAGGGATTCCTGCCGTAGGTATCTCTTATGAAGGCAACCAAAATGTGGCGATGCAAGGATGGGTTTACAATATCAAAGATAGGATGGGAGATAGGGTATTTACCTATACCGATATTGTTTATAATGGAAGCATGGAAGAGTATATAGCGTATGAAATCTCAGGACAGTATACAACGCAAGAAGCATTTGACGGCGATGCAACAATTTATGGGATTTCAGCAGCACTCAACATGACACCTATCGGTGTGACGCTTTCTACGGCGTACAATAAAGTCGAGGGGAGTGCAGCATCAAATGGTTTTGGCGGAGGACCATTTTTTACCAGTTCGGAGCATTTGACCTTGATTGAAGGGGGAGAGGATGCTAAGGCGGTTTACCTTTCTGTGGAATTTGATGCAGGGCGTTTAGGCATGGAAGGATTGACTTTGTTGGGAGCTTATTTTAATATGGATAGCGCAGCAAATACTTCCGCAAAAGAGACTGACTGGGTTGCAAATTATGCACCCAATGATCAATGGAGTTTTGATATTTTTTTCTCTGATATAGATGACAACATCAATGGTGATACGTATCAAAATACAAGATTTTTTGTCAATTATATGTTTTAAAGGAGAGCGCCTCTGGGATCTTTCATTTCTTTCTAGTCAACTTTTAGTTATAATACCTCCATTTTGAACGCTGCAGTGTAGGTAGCGTAAATATAAAGGGTACTAAATTGAGTGAAAATCTTATCGGTTACATAGACAACCAAGGCAACATTATCGATACGCAGAGCGCAGGAGAAAACTGCACTGCAACACCTATAGAGTATGACAACTCTGATGCTTCATTGCAGATCGTGCGCCACTCTACGGCACACTTGATGGCGCAAGCGATCACAGAACTTTATCCAAACTCCCAGTTTTTCGTAGGACCAGTCGTAGATGAAGGATTTTATTATGACTTTAGAGTAGACGAAAAGATCGGTGAAGAAGATCTGAAAAAGATTGAAAAAAAGATGAAAGAGCTCATCAAACAAAAATACAAGATCGAAAAATACGAGATAAGCAAAGCAGATGCGATGACCAAATTCGCCGCAGATGATCTAAAACAAAAAGTGATGTCTCGTATCGAAGATAATGTAGTTTCTATTTACAAGCAAGGGGAGTTTGAAGACCTTTGTCGTGGCCCGCACGTCCCTGCACTCCGTTTCCTGCACCACTTTAAACTGACTCGTGTTGCGGGGGCTTACCTTGGGGGAGATGAAAAGGCAGAGATGCTGACACGTATCTATGGTATCGCTTTTGCTGATAAAGAGGCATTGGATGCCCATATGCACATGATCGAAGAGGCAAAAAAACGTGACCATCGTAAAATTGGAAACGAAATGGATCTGTTCATGTTTAACGAAGAAGCAGGAGCAGGGCTTCCTTTCTGGCTTCCAAAAGGGGCAAGACTTAGAAATAAACTAGAAGCAATCTTGCATAAAGCGCATAGAATGAGAGGGTATGAACCGGTAAGAGGTCCAGAGATATTGAAGTCTCAAATGTGGCATACCTCTGGACACTTTGCGTGTTATGGCGAAAATATGTACCTCACGCAGATCGAAGATCAAGAGTATGGGCTTAAGCCGATGAACTGCATCGGGCATATTCAAATATTTAAAAATTCAGGAAAGAGCTATAGAGATCTTCCTTTGCGTTTTTATGAGTATGGTACTGTGCACAGACATGAAAAATCAGGGGTGCTTCATGGGCTTCTTAGGGTGCGAGAATTTGCGCAAGATGATGCGCACATCTTTTGTACGCCAGGACAGATCAAATCAGTCATTTTAGAAGTAGTTGAGTTCATCGATGCGGTGATGAAGCTCTTTAAGTTTGAGTATACCATGGAAGTGGCAACAAAGCCAGAAAAAGCGATCGGCGATGATGCTGTATGGGAGCTCGCAACCCAAGGGATCAAAGATGCATTGGTGGAAAATAATTTGCCATATGATATCGATGAAGGTGGTGGCGCATTTTATGGGCCTAAGATCGATGTGAAGATCACCGATGCTCTTGGGCGTAAGTGGCAGTGCGGTACGGTGCAGGTGGATTTTAACCTCCCTTCACGTTTTGAAGCAGAGTATGTAGGTGAAGACAATGAACGCCATCATCCCGTGATGATTCATAGAGCTATTTTGGGTTCATTTGAGCGTTTCATCGCGATCCTAACAGAACATTATGCGGGGGAGTTTCCATTCTTCCTCGCGCCTGTGCAAGTGATTTTTGTACCTATTGCAGAGTCTCATGTGGCGTATGCGAACAAGTTAAAAGCTGAGCTTCTATTTGAAAATATCGATGCTGACGTTTATGATAAAAACGAATCACTCAACAAACGTGTTCGTAATGCGGAAAAACAAAGAGTGCCATATGTGGTCATCATTGGAGATGAAGAGGTAGCAAACCAAACATTGGCGATACGCGACAGAAGAAGCAAAGAGCAGTATAATCTTACGCAAGACGAATTTATGGTAAAATTGAAGCAACAACTCCAAGAAGGAAGAATTTGAGTAGACAAAACGACAAAAACAGGGGAAAAAACAAGGCTGATGGTGTCATCATGAATGATGACATTCGGGCACATGAATTAAGGGTATTGAGTAGCGAGGGGGAGCAGCTTGGTATTCTATCAAAAGATGAAGCATTGCAAAGGGCAGAAGCAGAAGGATTAGACCTCGTTCTCATGTCTCCTGATGCGAAACCTCCAGTAGCGAAGATCATGGATTATGGTAAACATAAATATGAACTTGAGAAAAAGAAAAAAGAGGCAAAGAAAAATCAAAAAATCATCGATGTTAAAGAGGTAAAATTCTCTTGCAAGATCGCTGAAAATGATGTTGCCTATAAAGTAAAACACGCGCGCGAGTTTCTAGAAAAAGGGAAGCATGTGAAATTGCGTGTATTTTTAAAAGGTCGGGAAATGGCAAACCCTGAATGGGGGATCGAAGTCCTTGAACGTGTTTGGCCTATGTTGGAAGATATAGGAAACTTAGAGAGTAAACCGACACAAGAAGGACGTTTTATCAATATGTATGTCACGCCATTGAAAAAGTAGTTTCTACTTTTTCAATATGAAGAGTGAATGATTAAAAGTGAATAATTTTCACATACCAACATTGTTCGCTTTTTTTATGTATTGAAAGCTTTGTTAAGTCTAAACAGACCATATCAATAACCAATTACTAAAAGTGACTACTCTTTCTCCTCATAATGAAGCTTCAATCCTTCATCTGTCATTACAAATCCTGAGATAATGATCTTCCCCTCGTGTACCATCTGATGGTGTTTTTTGCAGAGCGGGATGAGGTTGTATTTGTGATTTTTGTGAAAATGGTCGATATGACCTTGTTCATTTGCCTCTTTTTGCGGAGTGATATGGTGGACATCCTCTACATTTTCATCACACAATGCACATTTGCTTAGATAGAGATCTTTATGGTATTTGCTACTTTTTTGCTGCAGTAGTTTTTGCATATCTGAACTTGAGTGATTGAGTGTTTCTCGGATGGTTTGAGCCGTTTGCAAAAAGGTTTTATCCATATGCAAAGATTTGGCAAATTCAAGCCCATAGAGGCTATTCCCTCGCCCTAGTTGGAGTACACGATTGTAGATAAGGGTGTCACTCTTTTCATCATATTTGATCCCAAGATGCAAGAAAATAAGGTGTTGAAGTTTTTGTAGTTGCGGGATATTGCCAAGTTGATGCAAATGGGTAGCAAAGATAAACGTTGATCTAAGCGAAAGGAGTTTTAAAATGGCGCTAGCAACGATCGCTAAAGCGGACTCTGTTTCTGTACCTTGGCTGATCTCATCTCCTAGCACCAATGAGCGGGCATCGGCACGGTTGAAGATGTTTTTGAGTTCCATCATCTCCACAGAGAACGTAGAAAGACCCTTGTAAAGATTGTCATGTGATACGATGCGTGTAAAGAGTTTATCATAAAGAGTAAACCGCATTTCCATCGCAGGGACATAAAACCCGCCTTGTGCCAAGATAACAGAAAGCCCTATGCTTTTCATCAGAGAAGATTTTCCCGAAGAATTGATACCGTAAAGCAGTACGCCAAAAACATCTTCATTGTTGCTGGCATTGAGGGTGATGTGGTTGTGTGTGGTTTGCGCATGTCCTCCTAAAAATATGTCATTGGGGACATAAATGCCTCTTTCATCATTGGCTTCGATGATGGGATGTCGAAGGGCAATTGCTTCGTAAAAGTAATCGTTTTCATCCTTTGGGGTTTGGATGATAGGTCGACTAAGGTTCATCGTTTTGGCGCATTTTGCATTGGAGATAGCGACATCTACATTGGCAATAAAGTCGATTAATTTGTCAAGCAATAAAGAAAATCTGTTTTCGAGTACATCTAAACTTTCGGTATATCGTTGTTTGACCAAAGAGACGAGTTTGATCTGCGCGGTCTCGTAAGAGCGGGTGATTTCTTCAAAGAGCGGGGCTTGTACTTTCACACCATTTTTGAGATATTTGTAGTGAAAATCTTTAAAGAAATGGTGTTGATTGTCAACCGTGACAAACGAATCTTTAAGAGGTTTTTCTATAAGTGTAAACCGATTTTTGGTCAAATGTAAAAAATATCCTTCGCTCTCTAAGTAATTGACAGAGGTGTAACGTGGGGCATCTGAGAAAAGTTTGTCTTTTTCAAAAAGTGATTCCACATGATCTGCCACTTTCCCCATCTTGTCTATCTCTTTCTGCTGCGCAAGGACGATGGTGTCAATCGCAGGATAAATACCATCTTTAAAGATATTGTCATTGATCTGTTCTATTCGAAATCTCGCACAAATATCGAGTTCAAAAGTCGTTTGCAGCACTTTAAGCATCTCTTGTGTTTCATCTAAAAGTTTCTCTTCTATCTCTAAGCCGCTTTCACTTGCATCACTCAGGAGTTTTAAGATCGCTTCAAGAGACATGTGTATGTAAGTGAGTTCAACGGGATGAAGCTTGCGAAGTTTGATCCGTCTTGCGATCCGTTCTAAGTCATAAATCTGTTTCAGATGGGTTTCAAAACGATCAATGTTCGGGAGTAAAAGTTCAGTAAGTTGATAACGTTTTTCTAGCAAAGCTTGATCACAGATAGGATTAAGTAAACGCTCTTTTAAAAGCCTTTTCCCAAATGCAGTAGAGGTTTTGTCGATAAGATCAAGAAGTGTCATGTCTCCGGGATCTCGGGAGATCACACCGAGTTGCTCCATTGCATTGTTTCCTAGATACATGTAGCGATTTGAGCCTAAAAATTGCGGTTTATTCATCTTCTCGATGATGCTCTCGTCGTGTTCGATGATAAAATCGATCAAAATAGCAAGTGCTTCAGTAGTGTAAGGGTGCCGTTCAAGATCGAGATATTCGATGGCGGAAAGAAATGAGTTGATATTGAAAACACGGACGAAAAGTTCATTTTGGAAACTGATTTTAAAGCGCTTGGTGTTGTGTGTATGGTGAAGTGCGTTAAGTTCTAGGTAGTGAAGCAACCACCCTTGATCTATCTTGTCTCCTTCAAGGGTAATGATGACTTCAGAGGTAGTGTATGTTTGCAAAAGGGTAAAAGCTTCATCAAGTGCATAGGTTTTGTCATCTCGGGTAGAGTGAATTTCATTACAGATCGTTTTTCCTGTAGAAACATCGATAGCAGCATACCCCACAGAGAAGATACCCATATTTTCATCGATCATCAGTGAAACAATGTTATTTTCAGTCGGCTCACTCAGGTATTCAAAATTTGTTCCTGGGGAGATGATATTTGAGATATAGCGTTTGATGTTGGGCATTTCGCCTTTTTGTTTCACAACGATAATGGTATATTTTTTTGTTGCAATGAGACGAGAGAGGTAACGGTCTAGAGAGACGGCTGGGACACCTGCTAACATAGGGTTAGAGATGGAGTTTTCTAAGATCGCTTTGCTTTTTCGGGTGAGTTGGATGTTTAGCAGTTCGGCGATCTCTTTGGCTTTGCCTACTTTGATTTCGTCATTGTTGACTTCATAGACTTCAAAAAAGGTGCCGATTTCTATCAAAACAAGAGCATCTTTCCCATACTTTTCTTCAAAATGGAGTTGTAAGTCAAAATAAATTTCGGTTAAAAGTTTCTTTTTTTGAGAAAGTATTTCAGTGGCTTTATCCACGCAAGGACCCTTTTGTTAAATTCGATAGATTTTAACATAAATAGGGTTAATCCCTTTTGGGTAAATTAAAACAGGTACTTTCAGCTTATTTCAGTATAATACCGTCCCATTTTCTATGAAAAATCCATAGAAAAAATACACAAGGGAGTTAAGCCTATGCCAAAAATGAAAAGTGTTAAAGGCGCTGTAAAGCGTTTTAAGATTAAAAAGAGCGGCAAGATCAAAAGAGGAACAGCGTTTAGAAGTCATATCCTTACTAAAGTGGATGGGAAACACCACAGAAGTATGAGAAGTCCTAAGCACGTTGACCCTTCTGATGCTAAAAAAATAAAAGAGATGATTAACTAATTGTTTCTTTAGTAAAAAGGAAATGCGATATATCGCATAGTATATTCCCCCGATTAGGGGCAAGTTCAAACAGAGAGAATGTTTGACACCTACTAAAACCGATACGATCGGTACAAGTCTAAGGTAAAGGAAAACCATGAGAGTAAAAACAGGTACTGTAAGACACAGACGTCACAAAAAACTATTGAAGCAAGCAAGAGGTTTCTACAGCGGCAGAAGAAAACACTTTAGAAAAGCAAAAGAGCAACTCGAGCGTTCACTTGTATATGCTTATAGAGATAGAAGACAGAAAAAGAGAGATTTCAGAAGACTTTGGATCATCCGTATCAATGCGGCTGCTAGATTGAACGATATGAATTATTCTACATTTATGCATGGGCTTAAACTTGCAAAAATCGAACTTGATAGAAAAGTTCTTGCTGAAATGGCGATGAATGAACCTGCAAGTTTTGCAGAAGTAGTAGCAGCTTCTAAAGCAGCAGTTGCTTAATAAGCAGTTATTATCTTCTTGTGAGGGGCTTCGCTCCTCATCTTCCCAAACATTTATTTTCTAAATTTAAAAATCAATTTTATGTTATGATAAATCTTTTGAAAAGTTGTTTCAAAAGAGGATGGAGATTATCCTCTTTGCATCTCTCCTGAGTAGCCTATGATACCTGGGCGTAGGTTTCTTACTTTTTCGAATCCTAGACTCTTCATCGCATGTTGCACTTGAAAACTTCTACTTCCTGAATGACAGTAAACGATAATTGTTTCTTCTTTTTTGTTGTTCAGTTCTTCTATTTTTGCGTAGAATTGTGATGTAGGAACTAGCACATCCGTTCCCACGATATGACCCATTTTAAACTCCATTAGTTCCCTAGTATCAACCAATGTAAAGTCAATCATCCCTAGATTTCTTGCTTCGATGAGTGCTGCCAATTCATCCCCGTCGAGTTGTTCCTCTTGCAGGAGGGTTTGGGCCTGTTCTCGTGAAAGTCCTTGTGAGTGTTGATGCACCGCTTCTTCTATCGCATCATGGGCACGTTGTGCTTCGGCATACGCTGGCGTGCAGAAAATACCGCAGTGGCATTTTCCATCTTCTGGGATCTCTTTTTCTAGGGCAGGCGTACAAGGGCAGATGCGGTTATCGGCTGCTTTTTGCTCCTCTTTCGTTTCACCTATGACCATAAAACAAGGACAAAATCTTTTGCCATACATGAGTTTGTTTCGTGCAAGACCCATCGCAACACCTTCGTTGACTTCATCATTAGGGTTTTGTACAAATCCAAATTGGGCATTGACTTTTTCGACAAAGTTCCATGTTTTTTCTAATTCAGCTTGAAATTCAGCAGAGTTCATATCTATTGGTTGCATTTTTATGTTCCTTTCTTATGGTTGTGTGGTTTGATTGAGTTCTAAAATTTCTTTAAATTCATTGATTTCTTCCATGAAACTTCTAAATTTTTCGCTCCATTGAAGCAGTGCATTTTGTGTTTTATTAAGATCTACATGGATGTATTGGTCATTGATCTCTATGCTCTCTTCTTTGACTTGTTGCATACTTTCTTTAAGGTCTTTTGAAAGTGCTTCCGCTTTTGTATGCATCTCTTCACCAAAATGGTTCAAAAAAGTTTTTGTTTTATTGGTATCGATCGTGATGACACCTTTTTCCAAAGCGATCCCCATTCGGTTGAGTTTAGAATGATTTTGCTCTTCGAGTTTTTTTCGTGCTTCAAGCTCTGCTAAGAGTTGGGCTCTTGCCTCTTGGGCAACTTGTGCATCATGGGCTGCTTGACGCTCTTTATCTTCACAGCCAGAAAAATGAAGTGCGACGAGCAAAGAGATAATGATATATCGCATAGCGAACCTTTGTATGATCTGAATGGATACAGTATACAATCATTTATAAAATGAAAGATAAATAAAGTGGTAATCGCCAGTAGAAAATGATTATATGAGTAAATTATATACACGATAAGTAAATAAAATAATAAAACAGTTTTCTTTTTTTTTCTTAAGAGATTGAGTATAATCATTAAAAATAGTTTCCAAAGAGAAGAGAATGAAGCGAAGAAAATTTCTGCTATTTAGTTCGGCATTTACCCTGTTTTCATTATTGAAAGCAAAAAGTGCAGAACCTTTTGAGGTACGCTTTAAAGAGGTAGAACCGATACTAAATGCTGTACAAGAACATCTTTTCCCAGAAGGGAGCAAAATCCCTTCAGCTAAGGAGATGAATGCAAAACAGTTTTTGGCAGAAACCATGATGCATCCCACCTTTGATAAAGAGATTCAAGCATTTGTCCTAGAGGGAGCAAAAAGGTTAGAAAAGCGCACGAAAGGAACATTTGCATCGATGTCGGAGACTGAAAAAGAGAAAGCATTACGAGGATACGAACAAACTAAGTATGGACGTCATTGGCTTTTTCGTATCCTCTCTTTAAGTCTTGAAGCGATCTTTTCCGATCCGATTTATGGTTCCAACATCAATGAGGCAGGGTGGAAATCTCTCTCTTCATTTGGTGGATTTCCTCGACCACTTACGAGATATGCCGAAGCGTTATGAAAATATATGATGCAGTGATCGTCGGTTCTGGTGGCGGTGGCGGTGCGGTAGCTTATGCCCTTTGTAAAGCGGGATATAAGGTCGCTTTGATTGAAAAAGGACGGCTTATGAACCGTGATGATTTTTCCAAAGATGAATTGGCATACTGCAGAAGAGATAGTGTCACCCCGAATATTTTCAAAGAGTATCACACCATCGAAGAAAAAATCAATGGCACATGGGTCGCAACACCGACGTATCGGTCAGGGTGGAGTTTTTGGAACGGTAATATCGTTGGCGGATCGTCTAACCTGATGTCAGGGATGTTCCATCGTATGCATCCCGATGATTTTAGACTCAAAAGTAAATATGGAGAGATCGACGGGGCGAATGTCGTCGACTGGCCTATCTCGTACGAGGATTTAGAACCTTATTATGCGCAGGTGGAAAAGATCGTTGGGATCTCTGGCAAAGCGGCGAAACATCCATTTTTACCACCAAGAAGTACATCAGATTTTCCACAGCCTCCGACAAAAGAAAATGAAGTGGTGAAGTTGTTTGACAAAAGTTGTGAAGAGATAGGGGTAATTCCATTGGTGACACCAAGGGCGATTTTATCAGAAGACAAAAAAGACCGTAAAGCATGTTATTACTCTAATTTTTGCGGGAGTTATGGGTGCAGTTCGGGAGCAAAAGGGAGCGCTAGGGAAGCGTTCATCAAACCTGCTCTAAAGACAGGAAGATTGACACTGTTGACACAAAAGCATGTCAAGTATTTGGAATCAGCGGAAAAAGAAGCGGTAAAATGTGCCGTAGCTATGGATACGATCACAGGCAAAGAGAAAAAGATTTATGGCAAAGTATTTGTAGTTGCTGCACAAGCACATGAAACAGCAAGGCTTTTGCTGAATTCAGCCAATGAGCACCATCCAAACGGGTTGGGTAATGAAAACGGCGAAGTGGGTAAAAACCTTATCTTTTCCGGGGGTGGAGCAGGGCAAGGTGAATTGCATAAAGAAAGGCTCAAAGAGATCGCATTTGAAGATTTGATGCAAACAGGGCTTTTTGTGAATCGCTCTGTGTTGGATTGGTATTTTGTGGATGATTGGTGGAATGGAAAATTTAAAGGTGGTTTGGCGGAGTTTATGTTTGAACACCAAAATATTATCAAGCGAACCCACAAGGTGATCCAAAATGAAGGAAAACTCGTTTGGGGGAAAGCTTTAGGAGACCGAATGGTTTCTTATTTTACAGAACAAAAAAGTATCCGATTTGAAGTGTTTACTGATTGGTTACCGCATGATAATTGTTTTGTTTCTTTAGACCCTGAATATAAAGATACTTTTGGAATGCCTGTAGGAAAGTTACGGTTGGAAGGGCACCCACATGATCTAAAAGTGGGAAAATATATGGCAAAAAAATGTGAAAAGATACTTCAAAAGATGGGAGCGAAAAATATCTATGCCAATATCTCTTCCGTGCCACCACAAAATTTGGTTGCGGGAGGATGTCGCTTTGGCAATGATCCAAAAACCTCCGTTTTAAATGCAGAGTGTCGTTCCCATGAGGTTCGCAATCTGTATATCGCTGATGGGAGTTTCATGCCAACAGGAGGTTCAGTTCCGTTTACGTGGACGATTTATGCGAACGCTTTAAGAGTTGCCGATGCCATTTCGCAACAGTTGCAAAAGGGGTAGGATTTTGTTTTTTAAAGATTTTTTTGTTATCCTTAAAACTTAGAGAACATCAAAATTGTATGTTTGAATCAGATTAAATAATGAAAGGAGAATGGTAGATTGAAAAAAAGGCATGCATTACTTTTGGTATCGATTTTATCATTTTATCTCATTGTTTCCGTCTTAGTCTATAAATCAGATGATACATCTTCACAACAAAACATAGCCCATTTAAAGCATTCAGATGAAGGGAAAGATCCTTTTTTTAATATGTCAGAAGGGCATCTTCCGTTTGTTGTCAAGGTGCCTCAAGAAGCTGAGTTGAAATATGCTGCTTTCAAAGTCAAAAAAATAGTAGAGCAAAATAGGCTTCTCGCCGTAACGCACTTAGAAACAGAAGCAGGGCATCGCGCAAGAGTGGTTCATCTCCCATCAAAAGAAGTGATCAAATATGCTTCGTTACGAAAAATACCTGCTGTGAAGTTGGTCGAAACCAATGCTTTGGTAGAGAGTGAAAAAATCATTGCTTCATTAGAATCAAAATCAGCGATGACAGATGCTAGCACTCCCTCTGCCCAAATGATGATCACAAAAACAGATCTTTCAACGATTCAGCCGATTAAGCATACGATCAGCGCAGGAGACACACTTTCAAGTATTTCTGAACAGTATCATACGACGATTTGGAAAATCAGAAAACTCAACAATTTGAAGCGAAAAGCACTCCTTAAGGTAGGAAGGGTTTTGACTGTATTGGAAAATGAAGATGTGCTCAACTATGCTAATCTCAAAGAAGAAAAAGAAAAAAAATGGTTAGCATCTGTGACATCCGAACTCAGCAAGATCGCACTCAATAAAGTGAAATCAAAAGCGATTGGTACCTTTATGCCAATGACAGATAGCTTTATCAGTAGACCCGATCAAAATTCCATGCAGTGTGAACGGATGATTTCTGTCGCAAAAACAAAGTTAGGAAGAAGATATGTATGGGGTGCAAGCGGTACTCAAAATACGTATGACTGTTCCAGTTTTACCAAATTCGTGTATAAAAGTATCGGGATTTATCTCCCGCGTACCTCGATAAGACAGTCAAAATATGGGAAATATGTGAAAAGAGAAGAGTTAAAAAGGGGTGATTTGATCTTTTTTGATACCTCTAAAGAACATAGAGGTTATGTCAACCATGTCGGGATTTATCTAGGAGACAATAGATTTATACATGCCTCTTCGGCTAAGAAAAAAGTGGTGATTTCCAAACTGGAGAAAAATTTTTATAGCCAAAGATATAAGGGGGCAAGAAGACCCTCTTAAGAATTTAATGTGAATGTCGTGTTTCCGTTATTAATAGTATTATTCTGCTTCTAATACAGCGCCAGAACTGGCATTTGTCACCAATGCTCTATATTGTTTAAGCCATTTGCTTTTCAGCGGCTTGATGAGCGGTGTAAAGTTTTCTTTTCTTTGCGCGATCACTTCATCGCTGAGGTTTGCTTGCAAGACGTAAGCATCCACATCGATATGGATCTCATCCCCATCTTCAAGTAATCCTATGAGCCCACCTTCAGCTGCTTCTGGGCTTACATGACCGATACTTGCACCCCTTGTCGCCCCAGAGAATCTCCCATCCGTAATAAGCGCCACTTTATCTCCAAGACCCATTCCCATGATGAGGCTCGTTGGGCTAAGCATCTCCTGCATTCCCGGTCCCCCACGAGGGCCTTCATAACGGATCACTACGACATTGCCTGCTTTGACTTTACCCTCGATGATCCCTTTGATTGCTTCATCTTGAGAGTTAAAACACACGGCCGTCCCCGTAAAGACTCTATCGCCAGTGATTCCAGCGGTTTTGATAACGGCACCTTGTTCTGCGAGGTTGCCATAAAGGATCGCGAGTCCACCTACTTGGGAGTAAGGATTATCGATCGTATGGATTATCGTTTTATCTAAAATTTCCGCATCTTTCACTTTCTCATAGAGGGTCTCTCCAGAGACAGATAGGTTATCGATCAAGATATCCTTACCGCGTTTCATCATTTCGTGCATTACGGCATTCACCCCGCCTGCTTTGTTGATATCTTCCATATGCACCGTTGAAAGTGATGGGGAGATTTTTGCGATATGAGAAACACGTTTAGAGATAGCATTGATATCGCTTAAATTAAACTCAACCTCTGCCTCTTTCGCTATGGCAAGCATGTGAAGTACTGTGTTTGAACTTCCTCCCATGGCCATATCTACAGCGAAAGCATTGTGCACAGCATTGAGATTGAGGATGTTTCTGATGCGATATTTCTCTTGCTCTTTTTGTTCCATTTTGGCGATTTCGCAGATACGTCTCGCTGCTTTTTTGTAAAGTTCTGTTCTCTCTGGCGTCAGTGCGAGAATCGTACCATTCCCTGCAAGGGCAATGCCCATCGCTTCCATAAGCGTATTCATAGAGTTCGCAGTAAACATCCCAGAACAAGAACCTCCACTTGGACACGCATTGCATTCGATGTCTTTGAGCTCTTCATCACTCATTTCACCCGTTTCATGCTTCCCTACGGCTTCAAATGCAGTTGCAAGGTCGATAGGTGTACCATCTTTCGTATGGCCTTTTTGCATAGGACCACCAGAAACAAAAACGGTGGGAACATTGACGCGTAATGCCCCCATGATCATCCCAGGAACGATCTTGTCGCAGTTGGGGATGGCGATCATCGCATCAAGTTTATGCGCATTCATCACGGTTTCTACAGAGTTAGCGATAATCTCACGACTTGGAAGCGAGTAGAGCATTCCATCATGTCCCATTGCGATCCCATCATCCACACCTATTGTGTTAAATTCGAAAGGGACACAACCATTGGCACGTATTTCTTCTTTGATCAGCTCTGCTACTTTGTTGAGAAAAAAGTGTCCAGGAATGATCTCTATAAAAGAGTTGGCAACACCAATAAACGGTTTACCAAAATCTTCATCTTTGACTCCTGTTGCTCTAAGTAAACTTCTATGCGGGGTTCTACTAAAACCTTCTTTGATTTCGTTACTTCTCATTGATATATTTCTCCTTGTTGACAAGAAAATCTCATCCATAAATTCTTCGACTAAAGCTCCATTCATCCCTAATGGGTAGATGCTTTCATGAAGAAATTACTTTAAATATTTTTGAGGAGATTATAGCAGATGAAGCTCAAAAAAAAGTGCCAAACAGGTTTTTGCTAGAAAAAGCGTAAAAATTCTTTACATTCAATCCTTTTTAGGCTATAATCTCACTCCAATTTTAAGTGTATACTTCAAGTTTGGTACGTTTTGCGGGCGTAGCTCAGGGGTAGAGCGAAACCTTGCCAAGGTTTAGGTCGAGGGTTCGAATCCCTTCGCCCGCTCCATATAAATCGTGAAATGGTACCAATATGCCCGGGTGGTGAAATGGTAGACACAGGGGACTTAAAATCCCCCGGTCATTGCGACCGTGCCGGTTCGAGTCCGGCTCCGGGTACCATTGACATTTCTTCTTGAAAATGAACGAAGTCCATTTTCAATTCATCTCGTTAAAGCTTCACCTAGCGGTTCAGGCAAAAACTGAGAAGAGAGAAGAGATTTTTTTAATTGTGGAGCCATCGCCAAGCGGTAAGGCCGCAGCCTGCAAAGCTGCTATCCCCGGTTCAAATCCGGGTGGCTCCTCCATCAATAACTTTCTTCTTGATACGGAACAAAGTCCCGCATCAATTCATGTCACTAAAGCTGTTGCTTTGCAACGAAAGTGAAAATAGGAAGGAAATCATTGAGCTATAAACTAGCTTTTATCTTTTTGAGGTAAAATTCTATTCTTCTTTAAATGTCGGGAGATGTCAGAGTGGTCGAATGTGCCGGTCTTGAAAACCGGTGAGGGTAACACCTCCGGGGGTTCGAATCCCCCTCTCCCGGCCATTATAAACGCTAAAACAATCACAAAATCCTTAAATATAGTGTGCCAATTCTAATTACTTTACGATAAACCATGGATTCAGTAGATTTATTTTGTTGTAAACCATAGGCTCATTATTTTCAAATTGATAAGTCATTTTTCCAGATTCTCTTACTATGGCATCGGCTGCAGCCGTGTCCCATTCCATTGTGGGGGCGAGTCTTGGGTATACATCCGCAGTGCCTTCGGCTACCATGCAAAGTTTTAATGAAGAACCTTTTGAGATAAATGTTGGAGTTTGAACCTCAGAGGTTAAATGATCAATAAATGATTTTGTCTCATCAGACAAATGGGATTTAGAGGCGACAATGGTCAATTTATTTTGGGGAGATTGATTGACAAAAAGTGGCAATTTCTTTTCATTTTTGAAGGCTCCTTCTCCTCGTTTGGCACTATACATTTCATCGATGGCTGGAGCATAGACCACACCAATTATAGGGGCATTATTTTCGATGAGTGCGATATTCACGGTAAACTCATCATTTTTTTTGATAAATTCTTTCGTTCCATCGATCGGATCGATACACCAGTAGTACGCCCAATTTTTTCGTATCTCATATGCGATTTCTTTATTTTCTTCTGACAGGATCGGAATGCTTGGGTAAAGTTTTTCCAAGCTAGAGCAAATAATCTCATTTGATCGCAAGTCCGCCTCGGTAAGGGGTGATTGATCATTTTTATATGCTATGGAAAAATCTTCTTGATAGATTTTCATAATTGCTCTACCGGCTTCCAGTGCTATTTGTTTAATCGCTTCTATATTGATCTCTTTAAGCATCCAGATATCCTTTTTCTTTTAAATAATGCAGCACATTATTGACTGCCTCTTGCAAACTTATATCGTCATTTTGAATGATAATCTCAGGATCTATTGGAGCTTCATAGGGCGAGTCAATCCCAGTGAAATCAGGTATTTCACCTTTGCGTGCCTTTTGGTAAAGACCTTTAGGATCACGATGCTCACATACTTCAAGAGGGGTGTCTACAAACACTTCGATAAACTCATTTGGATCAACAAGATGGCGCACTCGTTGTCTATCGGAAATAAAAGGAGAGATAAATGCAGTCAATACGATGGTTCCACTATCGACGAAAAGTTTAGCCACTTCACCAATACGGCGAATATTTTCTACCCTCTCTTCTTCTGAAAATCCTAAGCCTTTATTTAATCCCATACGGATATTGTCCCCATCAAGCAAATACGTGTGTCGGCCAAGTTGGTTGAGTTTTGTTTCGAGTGCATTTGCGATGGTAGACTTTCCGCTTCCACTTAACCCTGTAAACCAAATAATGCACGGCTTTTGTTTTTTGATTTGGCTTCTCTCTTCTTTGGAGACATGATGATCGTGCCAAATAATGTTTTTATTATTTAACATAGTGCTTCTTAATATGTGCGATGATCATCTTTACAGCATTTTCGACTGAAGTTTGATCGGTATCTATCACGATCTCGGCATGTTCTGGTACCTCATAAACATCATTGACGCCTGTAAAGTTTTGCAATTCGCCATTGAGCGCTTTTTGGTATCGGCCTTTATAGTCCCTTTGCTGGCAGGTTTTAACATCAGCTTTGACGTAGACTACGATATTATTTTTGACCATTTCGCGTATCGCCTTGCGTGATTCTCTATAAGGGGAAACAAAGGATGCTACCGTTGAGATAGAGTTGTTTTGCAATGTTTTAATGAGATGCCCTATGCGGTGCATGTGCCTGTTCCTGTCTTCTCTGGTGAAGCCAATATTTGGTGTGATCTCTCTGATGTCTTTAGAGTCGATCCTTTCCAGTGGGATATCAAGCTTTTCTAGTTCTTTAAAGACAGCATCTGCAATGGTAGTTTTCCCTGAAAGAGGCAATCCCGTAAACCAAAGATTAAAAGGTTCGATTTTTTTTCTCCCCCATTTGATCCTAAACCATACCCTTTCATGCGCCCAATAAAGTCCGATCTTTGCGACCCACTCGAGAGCCCCAGCAGCGATCGCCAAATCCAATCTCCCAAAGAAGATATAAACGATGATGATCGTAGT
>JBEARN010000002.1:0-32943 GCA_041163165.1 Pseudomonadota bacterium | reverse complement strand
TGCCACTGAGCTTATGGTATAAGTGTTCAGAGATAAATGGCATAAATGGAGAGACCATTTTAAGTGTTTCCTTAAAGATCGCGCCAAGTTCTACTATTGCTTCCTTATTGGCTTTAGAGTACTCGATACCCCAGTCACAAAACTCTGTCCAAACAAATCTGTAAAGAATCGATGCTGCTTCGTTGAATTTATACGCTTCAAGGCTCTCTCTGATCTCGTCGATTGCTTTGCTTAACCTACTTTGCATCCATGTACCAAGTGGTGTTTCAATCTTAATCTCTTTTAAATCAGGAAATTTTTCTACATTCATCTGCAAGAAATTAGAGGCATTATAAAGCTTGTTGGTGAAGTTTCTGAACTGCTCGAGGTTTTTCGCTCCGAGTTTGATGTCCCGTCCCTGCACTGCAAGGAAAGCAAGGGTAAATCGGATGATATCAGCACTGTGCTCTTCGACCATATCGAGCGGATCGATGACATTTCCTTTGGATTTGCTCATCTTCGCGCCATGTTCATCACGGACAAGCGCATGCATATAGATATCTTTAAATGGAAGTTTCCCTTGGAAATGTTCTCCCATCATCATCATACGAGCGACCCAGAAGAACATGATGTCAAACCCTGTGATGAGTAAAGAATTTGGGTAAAAATCTTTCAAATCACTTTCGTTAAAGGTTTTACTCATTTTTCCCTTATTTCCCCATCCCAATGGTGAAAATGCCCAAAGTGCAGAAGAAAACCAAGTGTCGAGTACATCTGGATCTTGGTGAATGTTTTTGCTCGCGCAATGTGGACATGCTTCGGGTTGATCTTCTTTATCTGCCCATTGATGGTCGCAGTCATCGCAGTAAAAGACAGGGATTCTGTGTCCCCACCACAACTGTCTTGAGATGCACCAGTCTCTGAGTTCATCCATCCATGCTCTGTAAGAGTTCAACCAATGTGCAGGGTGAAACTTCGCTTCGCCTGCGTAGGTTTTTTCGATCGATTTTTTTGCCACTTCGCTTCTGACAAACCACTGTTTGGAAATGTAAGGCTCTACGATATTTTTGCATCGATAGCAGTGTCCCTCTTGATGGTTGTGCTCTTCTATCTTGACGATATAACTTTCATTTTGGAGCTTTTCGACGATTGGTTTTCTCGCTTCGAGTCTCTCCATGCCAGCAAATTGACCGCAGTATTCGTTAAGGATCCCTTTTTCATCAAAGACGGTGATGAACTCAAGGTCATGCCTTTTTCCTACTTCATAGTCGTTTTGGTCATGTGCAGGCGTGACTTTCACCACACCGGTACCAAACGCTTTATCTACGTATTCGTCGGTGATTACTTTGATCTTTCTGTCTGTGAGTGGAAGAAGCACCTCTTTCCCTACGATGCTCATATACCTTTCATCTTCAGGGTGCACCATGATGGCCGTGTCGCCAAAATAGGTTTCGGGTCTCGTGGTTGCTACGGTAACATAACCACTGCCATCAGCAAAATGGTAGTTCATGTGATAAAACTTGCCATTGACTTCATCATGCTCTACTTCGATATCAGAGAGTGCGCCATCATGGGTGCACCAGTTGACCATGTAGTTGTTTTGTACGATCATCCCTTCGTTATAAAGGTGCACAAATGCTTCTTTAACAGCCTCTTTGAGCCCTTCATCCATCGTGAATCGCTCACGGCTCCATGCAGGAGAAACCCCTAATTTTCTCATTTGGTGGACGATCGTTCCGCCAGAATATTCTTTCCATTTCCAAACACGCTCCAGGAATGCTTCTCTTCCTAATGCTTCTTTGGTCGTCCCTTCAGCCAAGAGTTGTTTTTCTACGACATTTTGGGTTGCGATCCCCGCATGATCTGTACCAGGTTGCCAGAGTGTTTTATACCCATCCATTCTTTTATAACGTGTGATGATGTCTTGGAGTGTGAAGGTGAGTGCATGTCCGATGTGGAGGCTTCCTGTGACATTTGGAGGAGGCATCATGATGGCAAAGTTTTTGCCTTCTTCTTGGATGGACTGGTTCCCGTCTATTTCGAAGTATCCTCGGGATTCCCAGATCTTATAATAGCTGTCTTCCGTCTCTTTAGGGTTGTAACCTGCTTTTTTTTCCGTAGTATCACTCATATCGCTTCTTGACCTTGTTCTATAATATGAACGCGATTATAGCGCAATGGTGCTTTCTCTTTTATGTGGAGGGCTCAAAGAGCGGTGCACCATTGTTCTCATGCCATTTCAATATAGACTCCCATGCCTCTTCCGCACTCTCTACATAGTGGATAATATCGAGATCATGTGGCTCTATGACCCCTTCTTCTTTGAGGAATTTAAAGTTTATGACCTCGTCCCAATAGGCTTTTCCAAGCATAAAAATAGGAATCTTAGGACTTCTTGAAGTCTGTATGAGGGTTAAGATCTCAAACAGTTCATCCATCGTGCCAAATCCTCCTGGAAAGATCACCAATGCTTTGGCGCGTTGCATAAAATGGAGTTTCCGAATCGCAAAGTAGTGAAACTGAAAAGAGAGTTCAGCAGAGATATAGGGGTTTGGCGACTGTTCATGTGGCAGCTCTATGTTCAATCCTATCGAACGTGCACCCACATCCAACGCTCCGCGGTTTGCCGCCTCCATGATGCCCGGTCCTCCGCCTGTCATCAAAGTGATGCGACTGTCTTCATTGCTTTTGCCGCTTTTCCCTACCAGTTGTCCAAATTTACGCGCTTCTTCATAATAGTGACTTTTGGCTAACATACGTTCTGCTTTTTTCAGTGCCGAAACCAATGCATCTGAATCGGGATCATTTTCCAATACTTTTTTGATCTGATTCACTCTCTCTAGTGCTTTTTCATGTTCTAGGATTTGTGCGCTTCCAAAGACAACGATCGTATGCAGAATGCCCATCTTTTGCATCTTCACTTCTGCCTTGATATAGTCAAGCTCGAGTCTTAAAACACGTCCCTCATCTGAGTCGAGAAAAGTGCGATTGTGTTCATCGTTTCGATCACCGGAATCATTGACGATACTTTTTATCTGTTCGAGTGTTTGGTCATAAGATGTCAATTCTTTTTTCATGAGCACTCCTTTTCAATCATTATACATTTTTTTTCACGGAATTTTATTGAATTCTTTTTCATGGTATAATCTTTGATCTATTTCAAAAAGGTGTCGCATGAAAAATATAGCCATACTCTGTTCAGGCGGTGATGTTTCTGGGATGAATGCTGCTTTGAAACGTTTCGTAGAATATAGCATCAAGAAGGGGTTGCAACCTTTTTTTGTTGAAAATGGGTATGAAGGATTGATAGATAATGCTATTTATTCTGTGAGCTATCCTGATGTCGCAGGTATTATTTCCCGTGGCGGAACGAAGATACGCTCTTCACGTTCTTCTCGCTTTTTGGAAACTTCTTATCGAAAGCAAGCCATTCAAAACCTTATCTTGCATAAGATAGAGGCTTTGGTTGTTTTGGGAGGTGATGGTTCCTTTAAGGGGATGAAGCTTCTTGATGAGGAGAGTGACGGGATAGGATTTAGCGGTATTCCTTCTACGATAGATAATGATATCGCAGGGACACAGTACTGTTTGGGTGTTGATACTGCGTTGAATGTGATCAAATATGCGATCGATTCGATACGCGATACTGCCTCCTCATTTAGTCGTGCATTTGTGATAGAAGCGATGGGAAGGGAGTGTGGATACCTCACATTGGTTTCGGCTTTAACGTCAGGGGCTGAAATGTGTTTGATCCCTGAGATGGCGTATGATTTGGAAGCATACAAAAAACGTTTTAAGCAAGAGATGCAAGAGGGGAGAAACTACTTTATCGCCATCGTCTCAGAGGCGCTGCACAAGACTCATGAGATCTCAAAATGGTTTGAAGAAGAAGTAGGGATCGAGTCTCGCGTGATGGTGTTGGGGCATATGCAACGTGGTGGAAATCCTACGGTCTATGATCGTTTGATGGCATTTGATTTTGTGACCCATGCGATAGATGGATTACTGGCTGGAGAGCGGAATAGTGTGGTGTGTTACAATGATGGCGGATTTTCCTATAAAAAGATCGAAGAAGTTGCGTTTCAAAAAGCGCATATCAGAGGCGATCTTTTACGATTGGCAAAAGAGTTTGAAGGGTAGTATAGTTTATTTCTCCCCTTCTTTTTGTTGCCAAAGTCTGCGGTAGCTTCCATAAAATAGAATATTGATCATCCCCCCGATCATAGCTAAAAGGATATCTTTTTGCGCATCCCACACATCTCCTTGAGTTCCTAAAAAAGCCAATCCAAGTTCAGGGTTGAAAATCGCTGCAGCAAGCCATTCTAGTAGTTCATAAACAGTTGAGATCGCAATGATGAGCAAGAGGGTGAAAAGGAGGGTGCTTTTTGCATTTTTTGTGACATTGATGCTCATCTCAAACAGAATTCTAAATGTGAGTAAACCAAAAAGAAAATGGACCAGACGGTCAAAATGATTTCTTTCAAAGTGAAAGAAGTTGGTAATGGTATTGAAGTATTCCATTTGGGCATAGGTGTAGTGTGATCCTACCGAATGAAGGATTGCAAATAGAGCAATGAGGATAACGCTTGGAAGTGTATACCGGTGCTTATAATCCATCCATATAATGAAAGGGACAAAGAAAAAAACCAATAAATTCTCAAGCAACCAATCCCCTCTATAGCGTGGATTGATAGCCAATAAAAGCCAAATTATCGCATAAAGTATATAGATCAGTCGGTGTGATTTTGGCATGCTTTTCTCCTTTTCATCATGCAAGTATTATAGTCATTGTTTTGTAAATTTTGCATAGAGCGGATGATGGTCGGAGAGATTATGACTTTTTTCCACGTGGTATTCGCAAAGATTAATACCCCTATAAAAAATCAAGTCCAGATGGTGCTTCATGAAAGATTTCACTTCCTCAAAAGGGACAGATGAAAAACCAAGCTGCTTCATTTGTGCATGAAGAAACGTGATTCGTTTTTTATTCCAACTGTTAAAGTCTCCAGCGATCACCATGGGTTCTGTGACATTTTCTACGATCATTTTAATGTGTTCTATCTCTTCGTAATAGTGTTTGTTTTCTCTAAAATTGATACCATGCAAGTTAAAAAGATATAAAAAAGAACCGTCATGAAAACTATATTTGGTTAGGATTGCTCCTTTGCGAGGTCCCCAAAGAAATTCTTTACCTTTGGAAAGGACGGATCTATTTTCTATCGGGGTATAAGAACTTGCAGTGAGTACACCATAAAATGCGTTTTTTTTCTCTAAGTTAGCCGTTGCGTGGAAGGTGAGATGCGGTATATGAAGCGGTGTATCGTGCTTGAAATGGGCTTCTTGAAGCAAGAAAAAATCGATAGGAGATTGGGTCATAAATCTATCGATATAGTGTTTAAAGTTAAAAAAGTGGTTTTTTTTATGGACATTCCAGCACAATATGCTAAATGTATCCGGTACAGGCTGATGAGAGGTTTGCGGCAGATAACTATGTTCATATTTTGAAGGAGTGAAAAGTTTTTCTAACATGAGGGTATTATATCTTAACTCTATTGGAAGTTTGTAGAACCAAATCATTTTGTACTAAGCACAAACGCATTGGAGTAAAAGTACAATAAGAAAAGTTTGTATACAAGGAGTTTTTATGGCAACCGTCACATCCTATGGTGCTGCGCAAGTAGTCACTGGGTCTTGTCATTTACTTGCGATTGAACATGGACCACGTATTTTGATAGATTGTGGGATGTTTCAAGGGGGAGAAGGGGATCGGAATTATGAGGATTTTGGTTTTAACCCTTATGAGATAGATTATCTGTTGATCACCCATGCGCATCTTGACCACGTGGGACGGATGCCAAAGCTTGTCAAAGAAGGATTTAAAGGCAAAGTGTATGCTACTGCTGCGACGCGTGATATCGCTGAAATTATTCTACTGGATAGTGCAAAGATTATGCAAGAGGATTATGAAACGAATCTTAAAAAAGCACAACGTAGAGGAAAAGAGGATGAAGTCAAGCAACCACTTTACAATGAAGATGATGTCGAAGCAGCTTTTGAGTTAGGATGGCATTATCTTGCGTATGATGAAGCAGTACTTATAGATGACAATGTAAAAGTAGTTTACCGTAATGCAGGGCATATTTTGGGGGCGGCTTTTATTGAGATCACCTACAAAGAGAGCGGGGTGCAGCAAACGATCGTCTTCTCCGGAGATATCGGCAATGACAATAATATGCTGATGAACAATCTCGCAAAATGTGAGCATGCCGATTACTTGTATGTAGAATCTACCTATGGCGATAGAAACCATAAACCGACCGATACCAGTATCAATGAATTTAAACGTATCATTATCGATACATTGCATAACTGGGGAAATGTCGTCATACCCTCTTTTGCTGTCGAGCGTACTCAGGAGATATTGTGCATTTTAAAAGAGATGTATGAGAGAAAAGAGTTGCCTCATTGTCAAATTTTTTTAGACAGTCCTATGGCAACCAAAGCAACGCAAGTGTATAACAATTACAGCCAATTGCTCAATGAAGATTGTCAAAAGTATAAAATGCGAGATGGTGGTGTATTTGAATTTGAGAATCTAGTGTATACACCCGATGTAGCATCATCTAAAGCGATCAATGAAGTGAACAACCGTGCAATAATCATTGCAGGAAGCGGTATGTGCACAGGTGGGAGAATTTTGCACCATTTCAAAAACCGTCTTTGGAACCCTAAAAATGCAGTGATTTTTGTCGGATACCAATCTGTAGGTACATTGGGCCGCCATATCGTAGATGGTGCTCGGTGGGTGAAGATTTATCATGAGGATATCTTGATCAAAGCGACTGTCCATACTATCAATGGTTTCTCTGCTCATGCCGATCAGAATGCGATCGTCAAATGGATTTCTCAGATCAGAAATCTTCATCGTGTCTATCTGATCCATGGAGAAAACGATAAACAGGTCATTTTACGTAGTGTGCTTGAAAATGTTTTAGAGAAAAAAGTACATATTGTTGAGCCTGAAGAGGTGATCTATCTTGGGTAATGAACAGATGGAGATGTATACGCAATATATTTATGAAAAAAGATGGCAAAAAATCACGTCACAAGAGGCATTGCGTATCATAGCGGAAGAGATGCCAGAAACCGATCAGCAAAGTACTTTAGCCTATATCATGGATCAATTAGGAAAAGGGAAAGTGGTGACACTTGGAGAGTGTCGTTTTGGTACCAAAAAGATAATAGGTTAATCGATTTGTCTTTTGAACTCTATGGAAACATGCACAAGCTCTTCATGGATCGATAACTGTTTTTTAACTGTGTCTATTTCGATAGGGGTCTGTGTGTTAAGGGTAAGGATCAGAGCAAATTTCCCTTTGCCTACAGACAATACATGCAAATCTTCAATAATGATGTTTTGATCCAAATCATTAATCACTTGAATAATCTCTTCTACGACAGGCTCATCTCTTTGTGCATCTAAAAGAATTTTGCCAGATTGCTTGATGAGACTAAGCGCCCAAACCAATACCAAGATCGAACCGATAATACCCATCAGCGGATCTAGCCAAGATAAACCATAAAGCATACTTCCGCCAAGTGCAATGATCGCTAGCACAGAGGTAAAGGCATCTGTTAAGACATGAATATAGGCTGCTTTCAGGTTGATATCTTGATGATGTTGATGGTGATGAGGATGGATATATCCATCATGGTGATGATCCTCTTTGAGCAACCATGCGCAGATAAGATTGACGATAAGACCAATGATCGCGATACTCATCGCTTCTTGATAAGCGATATTGACAGGATTAAGTATCCTTTCTATGGAGTGAAATATCATAAAAAATGCAACTCCAAGAAGGAGTATAGCACTTGTATATCCTCCTAGTACTTCTATTTTATAGGTTCCAAAATTAAATTTGAAATCATTTGCATATTTGTCTGATAATTGATACGCCATGTAAGCCATTCCAAGTGCAAGGACATGAGAACTCATATGCCATCCATCGGCTAAAAGTGCCATGGAGTGATAGTGGTAGCCCCCTATGATTTCAATGATCATTGTTATCAATGTTAACCATGTTGCATAGAGTGTATTTTTCTTTGCGATAGGATTGGATGGATTAAAGTCGTGCGAATGTGAAATGTTTTTGAGAGAAGTAAGCGTATTCATAGTGAACCCTGATAGCGCCTTATACTTAGAGGCATATAGCTTGTTTGATTTTTTCTTGATTTAGCTTTTTGATCAGTTTTGTGGAGAGTTCGCCATAACGTACTTCGTCTAAATGGAGATCATTTTGGATTTGTGAGAGTGGTATATTTTCTGCCCATGATTTTAAAAGTTTGAATTCCTTTTTGGTTAGTTTGACTTTTAGGACTTCTGTCAATTCTTCTGATTCCTTAAGTGGGTGGATGAGCTTTTTAATGTGTTTTTCTATTTCTTGATTCAGCATGAATGGTATTTCCTATTTTGAGAGTTGCATAATGAGAAGGTATCCTGCTCCGGCAAGGAGTATCGTACCAAAAAGGTTGAGTGCTATGTTTGCAAAAGCGTGAAGGTATTGTCCTGCTTCAAGCAAGAAAAAACTTTCGATAGCAAAAGTAGAATAGGTTGTCAATGCGCCTAAAATCCCAGTCACTAAAAAGGTTTTTATATGCGGGGAGAGGGCAGTATTGAGATGAAAGTAGGCGAATAGTACACCAATCAGGAAACTACCGATAAGGTTTACTACCAATGTGCCTAAGGGTAACACGTGTACAAAGTATTTATGGGTGATCCCACTGAGGAGCAAACGAAGCGTAGCCCCTATAGCGCCTCCGCTAGCGACAGATATGATGGTCATGAAACTCGTCATCTATAACCTTTTGCATTTGATTTTGAAGTGCTTGAAACCATGTTTTATCTTCTTTGTTTACAAAAAAGCTTGGTAAAAATGTATATTTGACGGTACCGCTATGTGCAGTGTGGTTGTGTTCGTTTAAAACCCATTTACTCCCAGTGATCACGATGGGTTGTATGGATAAATTCAAATTTTCTGCGATCATTTTTGTCCCTTCTTTAAAGGGTAACAAAGGTTGTTTGTCTGTCCTTGTACCTTCAGGAAAGATCGCTACAGGTCGTTTGTATTTCTCTCTTGATTCTTTGACATCTTTAATCAGCTTGATGAGCCCAGATTTATTTTGACGGTCAAGTGAGATCATTTCACCATAACGAAGAAGATATCCAAACCACGGCACTTCAAAGAGTTCTTTTTTAGCTACCCACCTAAGGTGGTTATTTTGAAGTGCTTCAAGGCCTATGATGTCGACGATTCCCTGATGGTTCATTACATACATATCTACAGTGGTATCCATCTTGCCCACTTGCGTAAGCTTTCCCCCCATTAAAAAAAGTGTCAAACGGTTAATATGGTGCACAATAGTCCCTTTTCGTTTACCAAAAAGCATGAGCGCAGGGATCATCAATAGAGCGGTATTAAAAGAGATGATAAATGCACCCCAGTAAAATCTAGCGGTCGCAAATATCTTCATTTTTCACCCATCCTATGATGCCAGGCTTGTATTCGACTTTTTGATACCCTTTGCGTTCCCCAAGAAGTGCAGTAGTGATTTGTTGGTCTATTTTAGTGGAGATTGTACTTGTTTCGGTAGGCAAAATGTAAAGAGGGGCTCCTTGTTTGATACAAACTTTTTGGTGCGGTGTGTAAAACGTGAGGAGAGTAATCAGTGAAACTACCCCAAATACTAGGTAAAAAAAGTCTCTTTTAAAAAGAAATAAAAGAAAGAAAAAGCCTACAAAAAAGATAAAAACATATTTTTTCAGTTTTTCAAAACTGTCTTCTTTTGGATTAAGATCGGATTGCGTTGTCACTGATGCATCTGCGACAACGACTGGTACTTCAAGTAACACATATTGTTTCTTGATCGTATTAAAATAGGAAAATTTAAAAGAGGTTACTTTCAGGGGAAGTACTGCATAAAATTCCCCTTCGACTTTGGCATTGGTCCGTTTGATGTTTTCAATGCCGTATTCTGATACACCTTTGACCTTTATCTCTTCAAGATTGGCTTCAAATGCTTCCAGCGAGAGAGTGACGATATGACTTTTTTCATCATAGTTGGAAACTTGAGAATTTTTGATTTTCATCTCTGCGGCAAGAACATGACAAAAATCATCTGCAGGCTCTAGCGCAACGATGGGTATAAGTCTCGCATCGATAGAAGTCGTACTCTCTTCTGATGTGATCAAAAGTTCAGGAATCTGGATATCTTTTTGTGCTGCTTTGAAGTAGAAGGTATAAAAACTATCCGAACCATTTTGCACTACCAACGGTTGAGCAAATATCGGTTGCGTTTTACTTGAAGGATCAAAAGTGAGTTTTAAATTTTCCATGGGAGCATTTTTTGTCCCCATTACCGTAACGGCAAAGAGTTGGTTTTCGTAAACCTGTTTAGGGATATAGCTGTATTTAAAGCCGTTTTGCGCATGCAGTAGCGTACCTAAGCTAAACAATAACCCTATGAGACTCCAAACAAAACGAAACGGTTTCATAACGTTTCAAAACCTTTTAACATACGGATACCGTCTTCACTTCCGAGGATCGCCTCTAAAGCACGTTCAGGGTGCGGCATGAGACCAAACACATTTTTGTGTTCATTGGACACTCCTGCGATCGAAGTGACTGAACCGTTAACGACCATAGGATTTCCTTTTGCATCTGAATAGCGGAGCAATACTTGACCATTTGCCTCAAGTTTTTCAAGTCCCGCATCATCGATGTAGTAATTGCCATCTGCATGAGCGATAGGGATATTAAGCACTTCACCTTTTTTGCATTGGTTTAAGAAGGCATTGTCGTTGTTGATGACACAGAGGTTTTGTTGCTTAGAGATAAAGTGCAAGTTGTTGTTACGTTTTAAAGCACCTGGAAGCAGTCCTGCTTCCGTTAAAATCTGGAATCCATTACAGATTCCAAGTACTTTTCCTCCATTGTCAGCATACGTTGCCACTGCTTTCATCACAGGAGAAAAACGTGCGATCGAGCCTGAACGCAGATAATCACCATAAGAGAAACCACCTGGGACAACGACCAAGTCTATATCTTTTGGAAGGGTAGTCTCTTCATGCCACACAAGCTGTGTGGTATGACCAAGCTTTTCAAAAGCGTATTGGGTGTCAAACTCACAGTTTGTTCCAGGAAATCTTAATACAGCTACTTTCATACTATTTGATCTCTATTGCATAATCTTCAATAACCGTATTCGCAAGTAGTGTTTCGCACATTTCTTTTACTTTTGCTTCAGCATGCTCTCTGTGGCTGTCTGGAAGTTGAAGTATGATCTGTTTCCCAATTCTTACATCTTGCACACCATCAAATCCAAGTGAATGAAGTGCATGGTGGGCTGCTTTTCCTTGAGGATCAAGCACGCCTTCTTTTAAAAATACATTTACAATCGCTGTCATTATTTATCTCCTAAAATTCTATTTAATACTTCTTCATACGCCACTTTCAATCCACCCAAACCTTGTCTAAATCGATCTTTGTCCATCTTTTCCCCACTGGTTGAATCCCATAGTCTAAAGTTATCTGGGCTCAACTCATCGATCAAGATAATGTTTCCATCAATGTCTCTTCCGAATTCCAGTTTGAAATCGACAAGCGTCAAGTTTTTCTTGGCATAGAAATCCTTGAGAAGGACGTTGATCTTTCGTGCCATGTATCGGATATAATCTAATTCAGATTCATCTTTTACCAGTTCTAAGATCAGGCAGTGCTGGTCATTGAGTTTTGGGTCGCCTAGTGCATCGTTTTTGTAGTCAAACTCTACAAGGGTAAACGGAAGTACTTTACCATCTTGAATGCCAAGGTTTCTGCTAAGGCTTCCGGTAGCGATATTTCTTACGATCACCTCTATGAGGATCACATTGGCACGTTTATGCAACATATGGTTGTCATCTATCATCTCTACAAAGTGTGTTGGGATCCCTTTTTGGTTCAAAAACTTGAAAAGTTCAGTCGATATTTTGTTGTTAAGGGCGCCTTTTCCTTCTTCGCTTGATTTTTTTTCACCGTTAAATGCAGTTAAATCATCTTTAAATTCAGAGATATAGAAAGCATCAGATTCGGTAGACCAAATCTTTTTTGCTTTTCCTTCATACACGAGTGATTGTTTTGTTGCCATTATTTTTGTCCTTTATGTGTGATAATGAGTGCTTTTAAGATATCGACACCACTTTTGAGCTGAAGATCTTTATAGAGTTGTTCTTCGGTGATGATGGTCGAATTTTCGTCTGTTGTATTGTTTTCTACATCTTTTATAGTTTTTTGGGTCGTTGTCGTTGTCTCTTGTTCATCGATTTTAGCCAGTTCATTCTCTAAATGTTTTTTCAGATCTTTCTCTTTGATAAAAAGAGGATCATCTACCATATTGATGGTACCAAGACCTACTGCGATGTCTGGTGTTACCCCCACTGCCTGTATCGTTCTGCCACTTGGAAGGTAGTAGCGCGCAACGGTAAGTTTCAGTGCTTCATCTTTCCCTACAGGCATCACCACTTGCACAGATCCTTTCCCAAAGGTTTTCTCTCCTACGATGATAGAACGATTAAAATCCTGCAATGCTCCAGAAACGATCTCCGAGGCTGAAGCTGAACCACCATTGACTAATGTAACAATAGGGATATTTTTATTCGTCTCTTTTGCTGTCGCTTTGTATTCGATATTTTCACTTTCTATTTTCCCTTTTTGGCTGACGATCACACCTTTGTCGACAAAAAGATCGGTCAATCCCACCGCTTGATCAAGCAATCCTCCAGGATTGTTTCGCAAATCAAGAATGATCCCCTTGGCGTCAGCATGTTCTTTCAGGGCTTTTTTTACATTTTTGACCACTTTTTGGTCAAAAGAGGTGATGTGAAGATATAAAAGCGTATCATCAATGGTTCTTGCATAAACCGACTGGATCTTAATGATATCTCTGATGATCTTGATCTCTAAAGGTTTTGGCTCCCCCTTGCGGATGATGGTTAAAACGATAGATGTTTTGGGTTTTCCTCTCATCATATTTACCGAATCATCGATATTCATGCCGATGGTTGCTTTATCATTAATCTTCAGGATGATGTCTCCAGCTTTGATTCCTGCTTTAAATGCTGGTGTATCATCGATCGGTGCGATGACGGTCAATGCGCCATCTTTCATGCCGATAGAGATCCCTAATCCACCAAATTCCCCTTTTGTCTGCACGGAAAGGTCTTTGTACTCTTTGGTATCCATGAAAGAGGAGTGAGAGTCGAGATTAGCCAAAAGTCCTTTGAGTGCCTTATCGACAAGATCAGTCGTATTGATGTCGTCTACATACTGACTTTCGATGACACTCAGGATTTGGGTAAATTTGATGTAGGCTTCTAATTTCTCTTTTGCTGTTGAAGCGGGTGGGGTATTTATCTTAGAAGTCGTCTCTTTTGCGTAGGCAAAAGTGGTAAACAGATAGGCCGATATCAAGGTGCTTGCAAGACCAGCGATCATAACTTTCTTACTTTTTAGTATCATTGAGTGATTTCTCCATGAGAATTGGTTTAATATTTTAGTTAAAAACATCTAAGAGGTTGCTTTTATTTCAGACCATCATAGCGTAGAAAGATTAACTATTTTCCTGTTGTTTTGAGTCTTTTGGAAAAGTAGATTTTTTATCACTTTTAATAAAATAATTTAAGAAACTTGACACTAAATGACTAAAGTTGTATAATAATTAAAAAAATGAACCACTATAAGGAGTTTACTTATGAGTATACTGGAAAAACTAACCAATCAAATGCAAGGAACGATAGAGTCCGGAGTATCGTTGGCATTGCATAATAAAAATCAAGAAGTGGAGCCAATCCATCTTATTTGGGCATTGCTTACCAATAGCGGCTCGATCCTCCATCAAGCTTTGAACAAAATGAATACGGATAAAGCTGCCATAGAATTGGAAGCAAAAAGCATTGCGAATAAACTTCCAACGGTCTCTTCGGTCACGAAAGAGAATATCAAACTATCTCAAAAATTGGTGAGATCTCTTCAAAACGCTGAAGGTGTAATGACAGCGAATGGAGATCAATATCTTGCTGTAGATACATGGCTTGCAGCCAATGCCGGCGAAAGTTTCATGAAAGATACAGTTGGCAAATACGTTGATATGAATGAATATAAAAAAACACTTGAGGGTATCCGCGGAGGGAAACAAATCGACTCACAAAGTGGAGATGAAAACTTAGAAGCTTTATCCCAATATGGTGTCGATCTCAACCAAAAAGCACTCAATGGTGAACTCGATCCTGTGATCGGCAGAGATGAAGAGGTGCAACGTATGATGCAAATTCTGATCCGTAAAACCAAAAACAATCCTATCCTTATCGGGGAACCTGGTACGGGTAAAACAGCGATTGTAGAGGGACTGGCGCAACGTATTGTCAATAAAGAAGTGCCATTAAGCCTTCAAAATATGCGTGTGATTTCACTTGATATGAGCCGTTTGATCGCAGGTGCAAAGTATAGAGGAGAGTTTGAAGACAGACTCAAAGCGATTGTAGACGAAGTGAAGAAGGCAGCGAATGTGATCTTGTTTATCGATGAGATTCATACGATCGTTGGGGCAGGGGCAAGTGAGGGAAGTATGGACGCTGCCAATATTCTCAAGCCTGCGCTTGCACGTGGAGAATTGCATACCATAGGGGCAACGACGCTCAAAGAGTATCGTAAATATTTTGAAAAAGATGCTGCGTTGCAAAGACGTTTTCAGCCTGTAAAAGTAGATGAACCAAGCATCAATGAAGCGTTGCAAATTCTTCGAGGAATCAAAGATAAACTTGAGGCGCATCACAATGTTACGATCACCGACTCGGCACTGGTCGCTTCTGCGAAGTTGAGTGACCGTTATATCACCGATAGATTTTTGCCAGACAAAGCGATAGACCTTATCGATGAAGCAGCTGCAGAGCTTAAAATGCAAATAGAGTCTGAACCCACAGATTTGGCGAAGGCTAAACGAGAGATCTCTACGCTCCAAGTAGAGAAAGAAGCGCTTAAGATGGAGAAGAGCGAAAAGAATACAGCACGTTTAACTGAGATAGAAAAAGAATTGGCAGATTTAGAAGAGAAACGTACCGCTTTACAAAATCAGTTTGACAATGAAAAAAATGTATTCAATGAGATCGCCGAGATAAAAGCATCAATAGAATCTCTTAAAACACAAGCAGAAGGTGTCAAGAGAGAAGGCGACTTTAACAAAGCGGCCGAGATAGAATATGGACAAATCCCTGCGCAAAAAGAGAAACTCAAATCTCTTGAAGATCGATGGACGCAGATGATGTCAGAAGGGACACTTTTGAAAAACTCTGTGGATGAAGAGATGATCGCCAGTATCGTCAGTCGCTGGACGGGTATCTCTGTGTCTAAAATGCTTCAAGGAGAAAAAGAGAAAATTCTTGCGATCGAGAGTATTTTAAAAGAAGAGGTAGTCGGGCAAGAGGAAGCACTTAAAGCAGTTGCCCGTGCGATCAAGCGTAATAAAGCCGGGTTAAGCGATCTCAATCGTCCTATCGGCAGTTTTATGTTTCTTGGTCCGACCGGTGTGGGTAAAACGCAAGTGGCGAAAACATTGGCGAAATTTCTTTTTGATTCGGAAAAGGCACTCATTCGTATCGACATGAGTGAATATATGGAAAAACATGCAGCAAGCAGACTCGTTGGGGCACCTCCAGGGTATGTAGGGTATGAAGAGGGTGGACAGCTGACAGAAGCGGTGCGCAGAAAGCCGTATTCTGTGGTCCTTTTCGATGAGATCGAAAAAGCGCATCCTGATGTGTTTAACACCCTTTTGCAAGTGCTTGATGATGGTCGTCTCACAGACAATAAAGGGGTAACGATCGACTTTAAAAATACGATTATCATCATGACATCCAATATTGCGTCCGACAAGATCATGACGATCAGCGATAAAGAAGAGCGAAGAGAGGCGGTGAACAGCGAACTGAAAAAATATTTCAAACCAGAATTTTTAAACCGTTTAGATGAGCAAGTGATCTTTAATCCGTTAGATTTAGATGCGATTACCAATATTGTGGATATTCTTTTTAAAGGCATCCAAGCAAAACTGGCTGAAAGAGATATCCATATTGCTTTAACCCAAAATGCCAAAGCATACATCGCAGAAGCTGGATTTGACCCTGTGTATGGTGCACGTCCGCTTAAAAGAGCCCTTTATGATGTAGTGGAAGACAGGTTGGCAGAATTGATTCTTGAAGACAAGGTCGCGGAAGGTTCTTCTGTGAAATTTGACGTTGCCAATGGGGAGATCGTGGTCGATATCGAGCCATAATCATCCGTGTGTTAAGATTCGTTAAAAATGAGATAAAAATTCATTTATATTGATACGCAATACTTACGGTATCAAATCTAAGTGATATCAAGGAGTGACTATGTTCCAAAAGAGTAAAAAAATCGCGTTACTGGCTACGGCATCCACTGCATTATGGATGACAGGATGTGCAACAACGAACTATGGCGGGGGTGTATATAGTGGATACAATACACCAACCTATGGCTATGCGACTGTTTCCCTTTCGAGTTATCCTTATCCATATTATTATGGTATTCCATATTATTTTTTCAATGGTATGTATTATTATGGCGGATATTATCGTAATGGGTTCTACTATTATGGAAACCGTAAGTTTAGATATGGGCACTATTATCATAACCATTATCGTTACACTAATGGGCATCGTTATCCTGCTGTCAATGGTACGTATGGGTATTATGACAGTCATACTACATATAACCGACTTAAAACCCGTCAAGATAATGTGCGAACCTATCAAAGAAGGGATAATCGTATCGAAAGAAGAGAGGTGCAAACCAAGCCAGTCTCTTTCCGTGATCAAAGAAAAATCGAAACAAGAGAAATTTCACGCAAAGATAATCGCATCCATACCCAGAGAGATGAGACTGATTATGCCCAAAAAGAGCAATACGTTGCAAAACGAGAAGAGCGCAGAAGAAGTGAAACAGAGCAACACGAGTATCAAAAAAGAGAGGAAAGAAGATCTTCAAGAGAAGATCGTAATTCTCTTAGAGAAAGAAGGTACTAAATTTAAAGCAATAAGATGATCTCCGAAGAGATCATCTCATTATTTAGTGATTTTTTTAAACTTCGTCCCTTCCATAGTGAAGCTTCCCATGAGTCCTTTAGAATCAAATACAAAAGCGACCATCGCATCACCAAATTCAACTTCGTCAAGTTCCTCTTTTGAGTTCCATTCTGCTAAAGCAATCTTTCCGTCTACGTCTGTATCCCACTCATCATTTTCCATCAGAAACTTTTGAAGTGCAGCGTCGGTCGTGAATGCAATAATCATCGAGTATTTTTGTGCACCCATTTGCATACCGATCGAAGCAGACATCATCTCATAGTAACCGAGTGTCTCTCTTTTTTTTCTGAGTACACCCTCAGCATATTTGCCACCGATCATCATGCCACCTTCTTTGACTTCAGGGAAAACAAGGAATGCTTTTGCTTTCACAAGGAATGGGTCTCCACCCTTGACTTGGTCGATAAAACTATTGATCGCCATATTGGCATCATGGTTAAGCTCTTGCGCGGTTGATTTTGCCATGCTCAAAGTTGAAAAACCTATGAGCATAGAGATGATGAGAGCAGTTATTTTGACAGTTTTCATAGTAAACTCCTGTTTGAATAAGATAAAAAATTATAACTTAAGTCGTATTAGTTCTGATTACTTTTACGATCTTTGGATCCGTGATGGTTACGGTTTCTGTTTCGGTTGGAATGATTGTCTCTTCGGTCACTTCTGCCACGATTACCTCTAAATCCTCCACGGTTACGGTTGTTTCCGCCACCACCACCATGGTTTCTGTTAAGAGCTCTTTCTATAAGCAGTTCTATCTCTTCAAGACTAAGTCCTATGTTGTCTTTCCCTGTTACAAACGTATCTTCCTGGATTAAAGAAGCAAGCAGATGAGCGATCGTCACGATGTCAAGATCATGTTGAAGTGTTTTAACCAGTTCGATCGCTTTTTCACTTATTTTGGTTTCTGCGATTTTTGCGATCAGTGCATCAGAACGGTTGTTTTGGACTTCCATGCGGGTAGGGATCACTTGTGTCGTCATCTTTGTTCCTACATCTTTTTCGATCCGTTTGATCGTTCTAAGCTCATTGGGTGTTACCAACGTGATCGCCTCACCTGTTTTCCCTCCACGCCCTGTACGACCGATACGATGGACATAAGACTCCGAATCAAAAGGGATGTGATAGTTGAAAACATGGGTCACATCATTGACATCCAATCCACGCGCAGCCACATCAGTAGCAACGAAAATGTCGATCCCTCCTTGCTTGAAAGCACGGATTGTCACTTCACGTTGTTTTTGTTCCATATCTCCATGCAGTCCTGAGACTTTAAAGCCTTGTGCGGTCATATGTGCTACGAGACGATCCACCTCTTTTTTCATACGACAGAAGATGATACATTTCGTAGGTGTTTTATAGTCTATAAGCCTTACAAGCGCATCATCTCTTTCTTTCTCTTCTACGACATAGTAAAGTTGTGTGATAGCTGTATTGGTACTCTCTGCTTTGGTGATAGAAACAGTTTTGGGTTCATTTAAAATTTCTTCAGCCAATTTTCTAATACTCGCTGGCATCGTTGCTGAAAACATAAGAGTTTGACGGTTTTTAGGAAGGAATGTAAAAATATTTTTAATCTCATCTAAAAAGCCCATATCTAGCATTTCATCCGCTTCATCTAGTACCACAAATTGCGGTTTCATTTTGATTTTGCCACTCATCAGTAGGTCTTGTAGCCTTCCTGGCGTTGCCACGACGATAGAAGCTTGTTTGATACGCTCGATTTGCTTGGCATAGGCAGTACCACCATAAACAGTAGCTGTTTTCAAACCACTTTTTTGTCCGAAACGATAGAGTTCATCACTGACTTGCATCGCAAGTTCACGGGTAGGGACGATGACAAGTCCTTCGACAGAGCCATCTCCTTTCATCATACTTAAAATAGGTAGACCAAATGCAGCGGTTTTCCCTGTTCCTGTTTGTGCTTGCGCGATGATATCGTTTCCTTCAAGCACTAAAGGAATGGCTTCTTTTTGAACTGGGCTTGGCTCCGTAAAGCCTGCATCTTTGATCGATTCTTGAATCGTTTGTTTGAGGTTAAAATCTGAAAATTTCATAGTTTTTTCTTTATGTTAAAATAGGCGGCGTAGTATTCATCTTGTATATATGCAGATTTGGTCTATATAAATTTGATATCAAGAGGTTTAAAACCCTGTTTTATGCAAATCGATACCAAACTGGTCATTACCTAAGGTTTAGGTCACCGCTAAGGTGCGGAGTCATAGAGGAGATACAGGATCTCATAAAAAGGAGTTTAGTACACTTGTGCACAAAAGTGTCGAATTATAGCGAAATAGACTAAGAAAGAGATGTATACACCCTATGGATATAGGGTGTATTGTAAAAAAGTTTTTATTGTGCGTCTGGTTGAGGCGTGTTTAATGTGCTCTCTGGAAGTTGTGGATAGGTAATCTCAGGTTTTCTCCCTTTGAGTGTACCTAAGAATGTTACGATCTTTTGTGCTTCATCATCGTTGATCTGGATGCCAAGTTGTGTTGTCCCCATCTCTTTGACTGCATCAGCAAGGCTCCAGATGGCACCATTATGAAAGTAAGGCGCTGTTTCTGTGATGTTTCTGAGTGTCGGTACTTTCACCATACCATTTGCATCGCCTTTAAAGTCTCCTAGATCAGCAAATTTATATTTTCCTGCTACCTGGAACGGCTGCATCGTGCCACCCAGTGCAATCCCTGTATGACAACCGGCACACCCTTTGTCTATAAAGAGATTTAATCCCTCTTTTTCTTCAGCATTCAATGCATCATTTTTACCATTGATAAAGTCATCATAACGTGATGGCGTAACAAGCGTACGTTCGAAAAGTGCGATCGTAGAAGCGATGGTTGCAAAATCGATCTTTACCTCTTTGCCGTAAGCTTCTTTAAATGCGGTTACATACTCAGGAAGAGAAACGACTCTTTCTACTACCAATTCTTTTGGTGCTGCCATTTCAGGTCCAGCTTCGATAGGTCCTTTGGCTTGATCTTCCAGGTGTGGACTTCTCCCGTCCCAAAACTGTTGACTGAAGAATACAGCATTATATACCGTCGGTGAGTTTAAGTGATGTGGATTTGCTGTCCATTTATGTCCAATCGCAGCAGAGACACCATCAGTGCCCCCTAAACCGAGATTATGACATGTATTACATGAGATAAGACCACTTTTTGAGAGTCTTGGCTCAAAATAAAGTTGTTTACCTAATGTTACTTTTTTCTCTGTGATTTCACCTTTAGGATCGGTAAGTTTCAACACATCTGCTTGTTTGGCAGGGATGCTGACAAGACCATTGGCTTTAATTTTCATCAAAAGCGATGTATCGCTACTCGCCATCGCAGTCGTTGCAAAAAGTGCTGAGAGAATGAAAGAAGTTTTCATTAATTTGTTATGTTTCATGCGTGTTCCTTAAATGATAATTTTTATCCTTTATTATAGTGACAATAAGCTTTAAGTAAAATAAAAAAAACCATATTCAAAGACATTTGATCAGTCTGCCGCATTGGGAAAAGTTAGAGTAGTCCCATTGCCAATTTTGCTTCGTCTGTCATACTCTCTTGACTCCAAGGAGGATCGAAAACAATATCTACATCGATATTCTCCAATCCACTTTGTCGGCTAACAATACTTTTGACTAGATCGACAATCGTATTTGAAAAAGAGCAAGTGGCAGAGGTCAGCGTCATTGTGATTTTGCACATTTTTAACAAAGAAACTTCATTGGTCCAGCACTCTACTTTATACACCAGTCCCAGATCATAAATATTGACCGGAAGTTCAGGGTCGTAGATCTGTCGAAGATGTTCTATCACCTTCTGCTCCATCTCTGTATCAGAAGGCTGTTTGTTTCGAAAAGATTCTCTTTCAGCGGCCATTTTTTCATCAATTGTGGCTTGAGAAGGGGTGCCAAACTTCTCTTCATAAGCCTTGAGTTCTTCTAGGGTTGTAGGTATGTCATCGATTTTCATCTCATTTTTTTCCATCTTTATACTCCTTGCGCTTTGCATGCTTCTGCATATTGATACACTTTGTTTAAAAATGCTTCCAAGCTCTGTTGCCTCACAGGCGAAAGTAGCTCGACAATACCCATTTCATGAAGTTTGTTAGTATCAAAAGCCAAGATCTCTTCTGCAGAACGATTGGAAAAGATATCAAGCAAAAGCGTCAACATTCCTTTTGCCATCTCTGAAGTCCCTTCACCTCTGAGTTGAAGGTTGCCATCTTTGCACTCAGCGACCAGCCAGGCTGCTGAAGCACATCCCGCTACGAGTGTTGCATCATTTTTCTCTTCATCCAAGAGGGTAGTGTGTCTTTTGCCCAAGTCAAATATATACTCTAATTTATCATTGACAGTCGGAAAAAGATCAAAATCTTCTTTATATTGGGCTATCGTCTTTTCCATACTCATGATGACTCCTTATCTTTTCTATAAAAAATATCTTCAAATGCTGCTTTGATTCTCTCTTGATGTCGGCTGTCTTTAATCGTCTCTATCAAGGTGTTGGCAAATGCGATGATCAATATTTTCCGAGCTTCCAAAGCGCGGATGCCTCGACTCTCCAGATAGAAGAGCTGTTTTTTATCCAATTGACCTGTCGTAGCCCCATGAGATGCTTCTAGCTCATCGATATAGATCTCAAGCTGCGGTTTAGCAACCATATACGCTTGGTCATTGAGTAAGATTGCCTTGGAATGCTGTTTTGCTTTAGTATATTTCGCCGTAGGTTCTACCTTAATGAGCGCATCGAAGATACCTCTTGCATTGCCATCGAGAATATTCTTTGCTTCTTGTTGTGAAGTTGAGTGTTCCCCTTTATGAATGATTTGAGAGACGGTGCCGCGTTTTGATTCTTCATTGAGATAAAGAAGGTGTCCTGCATCGATATGGGCATAAGCATCAAGGTTGGCTTGGATTAACTGCAACGCTTGATTGCCACCCATATCAAAACTTTTATAGATAATACTTGCATATTCTCCTACATTGATAGAGTGAGATGCGATCATGCTGTAGTTCTCTTCTTGCATATGTTGCACCTTAATTACTCTGAGGGTAGAGTCTTTAGCGATAGACATATCGTATCCATAGAGTACCAGACTATTCTTTATGGTGCTAGAGAAGAAGTTCTCATAGATCGTTGCATGCCTATTGGGCTGCGTCTCAAGTACGATGCGGTAAGGTATCAAAGTATCACTTTGCGTAAAGCGATGGATCAACTCTAACTCTGCGTCCCCATCGATCTCTATTTTGATCACTGCAGGAGAAAACAGATGCCCTAGATAATAGAGCGGATCAAAATGATCTCTGTTGATTGCCCTAGAGTGTGCATAATAGATACGCAATCCTTTAGGGGCACAGACAACAGTGCCATCAACAATCTCTATCTTGTCACTCTCAGTGATGGGTTTTTCACTTTTTACACAAAGTGCATAGCTTTTTTCTAACAGTTTCTCTATCTCAAAATAGCGGTAGGATTCACTTTTTTTATCTGGCAAACCTAACGCTAAAAACTTCTGAAGTACCTTGCTTTTTTGATCTACACCAAATCTTTTAGAGAGTGTCTGCAAATTTTCATTACGAAGTTCTGAGAGTTTCATTATACTTCCTCTATCGCATCATATCCATCTGCTTCAAGTTTCGCTACGAGTTCAGGACCTGCGGTTTGAATGATGCGTCCCTCTTTGAGCACATGAATGTAATCAGGCTTGATATAATCCAAAATACGCGAGTAGTGGGTGATGACTAGAAAAGAGCGCTTGCCGTCTTTCATCCGATTGATCCCTTCGGAAACTGCCCTAAGTGCATCGATGTCCAACCCTGAATCTATCTCATCAAGTATGATGACTTCCGGTTCTAAGATCAGCATTTGCAAGATTTCGTTGCGCTTTTTCTCTCCCCCTGAAAATCCCTCATTGAGTGATCGGCTGATCATATCCGATTTCATCCCAAGCATTTCTAAATGGCTCTTCATCAACCGCAAAAACTCAGCAGCATTCAGCTCCTCTTTCCCCTCGTGTTTACGTTTGGCATTGCATGCCGTTCTTAGAAAATAAGTGTTGTTCACACCAGGGATTTCTACCGGATGTTGAAATGAGAGGAAAATGCCCTCAAGAGCTCTCTCTTCAGGCTCCATCTCTTTGATGCTTTTGCCTTTGTAGAAGATATCTCCACCTGTAACCTCTACGTCATAATGCCCCACTAATGCTTTGGAGAGTGTCGATTTTCCTGCTCCGTTAGGTCCCATAATCGCATGCACTTTTCCTGCTTCAAGCGTTAAGTCCAATCCATTGAGTATCTTTTTCTCACCGATTTTTGCCTCTAAACCTTCTATTTTCATAAGACTCATCCTACACTCCCTTCTAATGTTAATTCCAACAATGCTTTTGCTTCTACTGCATACTCCATAGGGAGTTGATTGAAGACCTCTTTGCAAAAACCATGCACGATCATTGAGACAGCATCTTGTTCATTGATTCCTCTTTGACGCAGATAAAAAAGTTGCTCATCTGAAATCTTTGAAGTGGTTGCCTCATGTTCGATCTGTCCTTGCGTATCTTTGGATTCAAGGTAAGGAAAAGTATGCGCACCGCATGCATTGCCTATCAGTAAAGAATCACATTCTGAATGATTTCTCGCACCTTCGGCATTGGCACCTATCTTGACCAATCCTCTGTAACTATTTTGACCTTTCATCGCAGAGATCCCTTTGGAGATGATCGTTGAAGTGGTGTTTTTGCCCAAATGGATCATCTTTGTTCCTGTATCTGCCTGCTGCGCCAATGTCGTGACAGCGACAGAGTAGAACTCACCCACAGAGTTATCTCCTTTGAGAATGCAGCTTGGATACTTCCATGTGATGGCTGATCCTGTCTCGACCTGCGTCCAGGAGATTTTAGAGTGGTCTCCTTTGCATAAACCGCGTTTGGTTACAAAATTGTAAATGCCTCCTTTGCCCGTTTCATCTCCTGGATACCAATTTTGTATCGTGGAGTATTTAATCTCCGCATCTTTCATTGCGATGAGTTCGACTACAGCGGCGTGTAGTTGGTTTTCGTCTCGAGTAGGGGCTGAACATCCTTCATTGTAACTTACGTAAGATCCCTCTTCCGCGACGATGAGGGTCCGTTCAAATTGACCGGTGTTTAAGGCATTGATTCTAAAGTAAGTGCTTAGCTCCATAGGACACCGGACACCTTTGGGAATGTAAACAAAAGTACCGTCCGTAAAGACGGCGGAGTTAAGCGCTGCGAAGTAATTATCGCTCATTGGAACAACTGAAAACATATACTTCTTGATCAATTCTGGATATTTGATAATCGCTTCAGAAATAGAACAGAAGATGATGCCATGCTTTGAAAGTTCATCTGCATAAGTCGTTTTCACAGAGACAGAGTCTACCACCGCATCTACCGCTACACCGATCCCTTGAAGTTCTTTTTGTTCCTCTAGGGAAATACCTAATTTCTTATAGGCTTCAAGAATCTTAGGATCTACTTCATCGAGACTGTCGGGAGCTTTTTTAGGTGCAGCAAAATACGAAATCGCCTGATAATCGATAGGATCGTAATGCAGATGTGCCCAGTGAGGTTCTTCCATGCTTTGCCACTTCTCAAACGCTTTGAGTCGAAGCGCAAGCATCCACTCTGGCTCTGCTTTTTTTGCAGAGATAAATGCAATGGTATTTTCATCAAGCCCTGGCGGTACAGTATCGGTTTCGATATCGATTTCGAAACCCAGAGCATACTCACCTGAAACAGCTTTTTCCAATCCTTCATTTGCCATGTAAAATCCTTAAATAAGATATTTTTACTCTTAATTAGGTTATAACACAATTATATTTAAGGTGTCAAGCCTTTTAGATAAAAATATCTAAGGCTTTAACTGGTTGATTATTGTAATTTTTCAATCATAACTATAATAATGACGCATTGAATGCTTCTAAATTTTCTGAAACAAAACGCCAGTTGATGAGCTTCCACCAGTTTTCTACATAAGTGGCACGTCCATTTCTGTAGTCGACATAGTATGCGTGTTCCCAGACATCGCATGTGAGAAGAGGGGTGTGCCCAGAAAGCAGAGGATTGCCTGCATTGGAAAATGATTCTAAGACCAGACTCCCTGACCCATCAACGCTTAGCCATACCCATCCCGAACCAAAAAGATTGAGGGCTTGATGAGTCAATGACTCTTGAAATGATTCAAACGAGCCAAAATTTCTTTCCAAAAGCGCTAAAAGCTTTTGTGAAGGTTCACTTTTTTCTTCACTCAAGCCATTAAAATAGAAGTTATGGTTATAGACTTGTGCTGCATTGTTGAAAATGGCGCCTTCGGAAGTCGTGACAATTGCTTCCAAAGATTTCTCTTCATAAGGGGTGCCTTCGATCAGTGCATTGAGTTTTTGCACATATCCTGCATGGTGTTTTCCATGATGATATTGGAGTGTTTCAGCCGAAATAAAAGGTTCTAGCGCATTCGATGCAAAAGGGAGTTCCATTAATGTATGTTTCATTTCAAATCCTTTCTCGTTCATATTATGCTCCACTCTACTAAAGATCGTGTGTAAAGCGCGTGGAGTGAGAAGATCCTTTGATCTACTCTCAGATTGTACCATGCTTTAGTATAATTGCACGATATCCGTCGCTATGTTTTAACCTGTGAAGTTTGATCGTTTAAGGTCTGTAGACTTTAACATTCTGAATACCGTAGGCATCACGAAGATATTGCGCATGAAGTTGACTCATGACACCTTTATCGCAGTAGAGAAGATATTCTTTCGACGTGTCCAATTTGGGGAACTCTGTTTTGAGCTTATAAAATGGTATTTTCAGAATCGCGCAGGGTGCTTCTATCGTTTCTTCTTCGGTTCGGATATCGATGACAACAGACTGATCGTGATCGATATGATGAACGATCTCCACCGGAGCATGGGAGGTCACATCCTCAACGATTTGATCTACATAAATTTTTTGCCCATTCGCTACGGCTTTGTTTAGCACTTCATAGTTAAAACGGTTCGCCTCCTTCTCCATACGTTTGTAAGAGCCGTGCGTGGTAGGATTTCTAGAAATGACGCCACAGTATTCTGGCATGCTCTCTGCAAATTGTTTCGTACCTATCTTGCTTGCGATTTGGATGATCTCGGGTTTGTTCATGGTAGCTAATGGACGCAATATAAGCTTATGGGTCACTGCATCGATAAGAGCAAGATTACGCAGCGTTTGGCTAGAGACTTGCGCGACACTTTCTCCTGTGAGCAGGGCGTCTATCCCCATTTCATTGGAGACTTTTTCGGCTGCACTGAGCATCAAGCGTTTGAGCATAATACCCATATAGGTGACATGGGTCGAGCGGAAAATTTCATCGACCACCTCTTCAAAAGGGATGGAGGTAAAAGTGACACGGTGTGATGCCCCGAATTTACTCCACAGATAAAGAGCGACTTGTTTGACTCCTATCTCGTGTGCGATGCCGCCGAGATTGAAAAAAATAAAATGGGTTTTAATCCCCCGTTTCATAGCCAAATAACTTGCCACCGTCGAATCAAATCCACCCGACATCAAGGAGAGTACAGCCCCTTGCGTCCCCAAAGGAAATCCGCTAAGTCCAGCATGTTTCTCAGTGATGATATTGAGCTGCTTCTCGATGAGTTCTAACCGTAATGTCACTTCAGGATGATGAAGGTCAACCCCCTTCGTGGAGTTATTTGTAAGCATATACTCCCCCACGGTTTGTTCGATCTGGGTCGATCTAAACAGATGGGTTCCCGAACGTTTTGCGCGCACGACAAACGTTTTTCCGATGATCTCTTCTTTCATCGTTTCATTCATTTTTATTTTGATTTGATCGAGTGTCTCCATCCCATCAAATTGCAAAGCTTCGAGGACTTGTTCGATCCCTGGCGTGTTGAGCAAAATTTCTCTCACGGCAGTCACAGAATGCAGGGGGGTGACTACTTCGATTTTGTCAGAAAATTTTTTGACATGGATCTCCTCGTCGATTCTATGGAGCAGGGTTAAGAGATTGTTGTAGAGTTGTCCTACCATTTGCTTTCTGGTAGAGGAGCCTTTTACCATAATCTCTGGAAAAAGTTTTAAGATAAATTTTTGTGTAGTACGAGAACCGTTTTCCACCGATAAAATACCTCTTTTGTTAGATAAGCGTTATTATAGCATAGAGCTACTGTTACTCTTCAAGAGGAAAATGCAAAGAGACCGATTTGGAAGCTTCAAAGAGTGATTCCGAAGCGATGTAAACACTTCGGTTCGTGTTAAGCAGCGAGACTACTCTTTTGTCGTTCATTTGAGGATGGCTGATCGCAGTGGTGATCACTTTAATGATCTGTTGATTCTCCTCTTTGCTTTTTTTAAATTTTTCGTTACATGTTTCTTTGTCCCATATCTCTTCCATATAATTGATATAGATCATCATCGTGTAAAGAAGATTTCGTCGTATGCGGTCATACAGATCATGCACGATTTGATTGGAACTATCGGTAAATTCATTGATGTCTTCTTTCACATCTTTAAGGATTTTAGCTGCATAGACTGACTCTCTCACAGAAATGAGAAGAATATCAAGGTTTTCTCGCGCTTCATTTTTAAGCTCTTGTTGGTACAAAACAGCGACAAACTCCATAATCTTCATTTCGATCTCTTTAATGCTTTTATAAATGGTAATATGATTAAAAGGGATCGTGTTTTGATTGGTCTCGACGGCTTCTTTGATATTCATTTTTTTGATGAAGATATCAGGCGGTTTGATATTGGCAATGAGAAGTGCAAACTTCATAGTTTTGACAAAAAGGGCATTGACCTCATTATGGAGTGCCACAAGGGCAGTTTCAGAAAACGTTGGATCAACAAGGTGGATATAACGTGTTGCTTCTGCGTCTTTACTAATAAAAAGTTTGTTCAATACTCTTGCCAACCGCGCAATGAAAGGGAGAAAAAGAATCACCCCTAAAAGATTGAAGATCGTATGAAAAAGTGCCAGTGCCATGACGGGGTCATCTGAAAGCACTTTAAAATGCATAATGAATTCTATCAGAGGAGTTAAAATCACAAAAGCAACGATCGCGGTGATAAAGTTAAAGATAAAATGTGCCAATGCTACCCGTTTTTTATCGGGTATGCCACCGATGGAACCAAGCATTGCGGTAACCGTGGTGCCGATATTGCTCCCGATAAGAAGTGCGGCGGATTGTTCGAAGGTAAACAGATGTGTGTAAAGTGCACTCAGTACGATCGCAGTGACTGCTGAACTGGATTGGATGATAGCGGTCAATACAAAACCGATCAGCACAAAACCTGTCAATGGAAAATGGGCAAATTTTGTGAGGTCTATCGAGCCTGTCAAAGATTCGATAGCAGTTTTCATGAAGTCTAGTCCTAAAAAGAGAAGTCCAAACCCGACAAAAAGTTTTGCCACATTGGTGATAGGTTTGGAAGATCGAAAAAAAATCAGCGCTAAACCACCCAGTCCGACAAAGGGAAGCGCAAACGCCTCGATCTTTACTTTAAATCCGAGCGTTGCAACGATCCAAGAGGTCATCGTCGTTCCTACATTGGCACCAAAAATGATAGCGATGGCACTGTAAAGCGAGATCATGGATACTGAAACCAATGAGAGTGTGATAAGTGTTACCGCGGACGAACTTTGGAGTAAAGAGGTGGCCAGCGTTCCTGTAATAAGGGATTTGAACGTAGAAGAGGTGGAGTTTTTGACCCATCGTTTAAAATGAAATCCGACTGATTCCTGCAGTGCTGTTTCCATGTAAAACATGCCAAAGAGAAACATCCCTAACCCAGAAAAAGCTTCCATCCACAACGTTATCATTTTACACTTCTTTTTTTAATGCATATTATATCTAATCTCATCATCGTTACATCCAGCGCGTTTTGATCTATAAGAGATTTATCCAAAAAAGTTGTGCTGTGAGTACAATGAGTCCTATTCCCACGAGATTGAAGATCAAGCCGTATATTGCCATAGCTTTGACCGAAACGATACCTGAACTTATCGCTATGGCATTGGGTGGTGTAGCGATAGGCAACATGAAAGCGTAGGAGGCACAAATGGTCGCAACCATCATGATAAGCGCTGGATTTAGGCTGGTTTGTTCTGCTACTTTATATAAAATCGGCAACATGATAGAGATGAGTGCAGTGTTGCTCGTGATCTCTGTGGTAAAAGTAACGATCGTAGCGATGATAAGTAAAAAGAAGAGCATCGGCATATGAGAAAAGTTCGTCAGATAAGAGGCGATCTCCGAAGCCATGCCGGTTTCAGTAAACGCAGAAGCGATCGCAAAGCCAGCACCAAAAAGAAACATAATCCTGTAAGGGATATGCGCTTTATCTTTCATCCAGTCTAAGATAGAAAAAGGGGGTATAAACAAGACCAATCCCGCAGAAAGGAGTATGAGCGGTTCATTCATGCCTAAACCATCATAATAAGGTTTAATGGGAGCATTGATGAGCAATACGGCTACCACTCCAAAGATCACAGTGAGTACTTTTTTTTGATCTGTTGTCATCGTTTTTTTCTGTGTTAGCGGTTCTATGGTGAGATGATTTAATCCCAAACCAAGGACAAAACTTACGACAAAAAACATCGCAAAAACCAGTGGGAATACCATATAAATCCATTGGATAAAAGAGATCTCAGGTAGATGCATATTTGACATGAATCCCATCAATATAAGATTGGGAGGTGTTCCTATGGGGGTTAAGATACCCCCTATGCTTGCGCCATAAGCGATCCCAAGTACCAATCTTATTTTGAGTTTCACGTCTTCAGTTAAAAAAAGTGCGATCGGGAGTAAAAGGAGGGTGGTCGTCGTGTTAGAGAGTACAGAACTTAAAAGCCCCGATGTGAGGATGAGAGCAAAGATGATCCCTCTTGCACTGCTGGGGAAAAGCCTTAACATTTTGTGCGCCATCACTTGATGAAGGCCAGTTTTTTCGACTGCAATCGCGATGAGAAATCCCCCTAAAAAAAGATAAATGATGGGATTGGCATAGTTGGCTGTCACCTCTTTGGTCGATAAAATCCCTGATGCAGGAAAGAGGATGATCGGAAGCAATGAAACTACCGCAAGTGGCATCCCCTCATTCGTCCAAAGTGTGACCATCAGCACCACGAATGCTACCATGAAAGATTGTTGAAGGTTGAAAGTGGTGAGCATAAGCGCAAATGCAATGAGTCCTAAAAGGAATGCGAAGATGATCTTTTTTGAGACGTGAGATATTACCATCTATTTTTCCTTCAATCAGCAGCTATAGATGTATTGTGCCTCAAAAGAGTTTAAAGAGTAAAATCAAACACCTTGATGTGCTCGAATCGCTTCCAATACACCATCCCAAAACTTGATACGCGCTTTGATCGCTTCTATCGCTGCTTTCTCAGCTTCTTGTGTTTTGGTTTCATCACCTTCGCAAAGCAAGTCCAACATGCGCAATGACATCGGTCCATGGTGGTCACCATCGAGTTTGATGTGGCGGTCGAGGTAGTAGTGGAAGACTTCGGCTTGTTCTTTTGAGATATCCATTTTCTCAAGCAAAGCACGGAACATTTCAGGGATGATGTGCTCGCGCCCCAATGCAAATGCTGCACCTACGACATGAGGTTTGTTGCTGTCTATAAACGAAAAGGTGGTTTCCATAAATGCTTTGGCAGGTGCAGGAATTGTCATGTCACTCATAGCATTTTCCAAAGAAGTGGCAGCCACTTTGTCTACAAAAGTGAGGATATCGGTATTGCTCCCTTCTTGCACTTCTTCCATCGCCGTGGCGTAAAGGTTGAAATGGCTCGTGTAAGTCGGAGTGCCATCTTCTGATGGTAATCCCTCATCTGATTCTTCTTCCAACACGATATCATTGATAAAACGCTGCACTAGAGGATCTCCATGAGGGAGCCATGGTGTTTTGGAAGGAGCAATGTGATTTTGCAAATATTTGACCAAAGACATAAAATCCCATACCGAATAAACATGGTGTTGCATGAAGATGATGAGATCATTCATATCCTTCACTGCTTCATATACAGGATGTGTTGCAAGTTCTTTTCGTAGTTTTTTGACATTTTCAAGCGGGAAACTGCTCATGAGAAAGTTCCTTAAATTTTTTTCGCATTCTAACGAAAGAAGCTAAAAAATGATTAAGCATTCCCCTCTTTTTTTCTGACGATATCCGCACCCAAAGCAGAGAGTTTCCCTTCGAGGTTGTCATACCCGCGGTCGAGATGGTAAATGCGTCTTACTTTGGTCGTCCCTTCAGCGACAAGTGCAGCAAGTACAAGAGCGGAAGAAGCCCTTAAGTCTGTCGCCATGACATCCGCTCCATACAGTTTTTCGACACCCTTTACTGCCGCAGTGCTCCCTTTAAGCCAGATATCTGCACCGAGGCGGTTGAGTTCACTGACGTGCATGAAGCGATTTTCAAACAGACGCTCTTCTATGAGGCTTTCTCCTTTCGCGATAACGGCAAGTGCCATAAACTGTGCTTGCATGTCTGTAGGAAAACCAGGATATTCTACCGTGATAATATTGATGTGTTTCAGCTGCGAAGCAGGGTGGATCGTAATACGCTCTTTTTCTAGCTCAAAGGTGCACCCCATGTGCTCAAGTTTATCGATAGTTGCTTTAATGTGTTGATAATTGACTTTCTCTAATGTGACCGAAGAATCGGTAATTGCAGCAGCGCACAAATACGTTCCCGCTTCGATACGATCCGGGATGATCTCGGTCGTTTGAAACGTTAAAGGTTTTCTATCAGTCCCTTCTATAGTGATCTCATCCGTCCCGATACCTTCTATTTTGACCCCTGCATCACGTATCATCTCGCAAAGTTGTACCACTTCTGGTTCTTTGGCTGCGTTGATGATGGTCGTCGTCCCTTTTGCCAAAGCGGCTGCCATCACGATATTTTCGGTTCCGCCTACAGTGATCTTGTCAAAAATGATTTTTGTCCCTTTGAGTCCTTCAGGGGCTTCAGCGCGTACATATCCCCCTTTGATGGTGATCTTCGCTCCCATCGCTTCAAGGGCTTGAAGGTGAAGGTCTATAGGGCGTTGTCCTATGGCGCATCCGCCAGGCAAACTTACTTCACATTCGCCAAACCGTGCCAACAATGGACCCAATACCAAAATAGAAGCTCTCATCTGCGAAACGATCTCATACACCGCTTTGGTTGAAGTGATGGAACTGTTGTTGATTTTTGCTACGGTTTGGGTATGTTCTACACTTCCTCCCAGCATCGTAAGGAGTTTAAGAAGGGTACGGATATCGACCACATTGGGAAGGTTCGTAAGGGTGACCTCTTTGTCACTTAAAATCGTTGCAGCGATGATGGGAAGCGCTGCATTTTTTGCGCCACTGATCGTTACGCTTCCGCTTAGTTTTTTCCCACCCACGATCTCTAAATAATCCATACATACCATCCCCATAAATAATTTGTAGAATTTTACCTAAAAATCGATTAGAAGCACCTATTCATGGGAATGAAAAGTATTTTAATATTATTTAATTTTAATTGAATTCAACGGAGTTTCATAGGTTTTCAAAATCTATTTTTCATGTCACGTTTTAAAGAGACTATCAGAAAAATCATAGTATCATATTTAATAATATATATTTTGAAAACTACTCGTTTTCGTCAAGGAAAAATATGTCAAGCAGTTTAGATAAATTACGCGCGCTTTCAAGTCGTCTCGAGGATAAGTTAGAACAAAAAGGTCAACTTTCATTGTTTGATGCAGTGATCGAAGCGGAAGCGCCAGA
>JBEARN010000001.1:0-36272 GCA_041163165.1 Pseudomonadota bacterium | reverse complement strand
CAGCGCCTGAGATTAAATATCCATGTCGTTATGGTATCGATACTCCAACACAAGCAGAGCTTATCTCTGCAAACTACTCAGTCGAAGAGATTGCTAAAACAATAGGTGCAACTTCATTGGGTTTTCTCTCTATTGAAGGGCTTAAAGAGTCTTTGGGGACAGAGAGAAACTATTCGTTGGTAAGTTTTGATGGAAATTACTTTGCGGGCGGAAATGCCGACAGTCCAGGGTGTAGCCAGTATTAAGCAAAAGAGCGAAGTCTTTTTTGCTTGAGTTTATTTCTTTCGATTTTCTTTTTCTTCTATCCCGCTAAGACCAAATCTTCTGGCTAACTCTTGCTTAACCCTATCTGGTGAAATTCCTCTTGAACCAAGACCGACAAGGGTGTGGTAAAGTAAATCAGCCGATTCATAAATGACTTGCTCATCACTTTCCTCATTGATAGCCACACAGACTTCATCGGCTTCTTCACGGATTTTGCTTAGCATGAGTTTTTTGTCATGGAGCAGTTTTTTGGTCCATGATTTTTCAGTATCTGAACTGTTTTTTCTCTCTAAAATGGTGTGGTAAAGTGTATCGACGACACCATAAATAGCATGGGTATTGATCTCTTGATCTAAGATGATTTTATCTTGTGTCAGAGAAGTGAAAAAACAACTTTTGCGTCCCGTATGACACGCAACTCCATTTTGTTTGACTTTAAGTATGACGGTATCTGCATCACAATCAAGTAATAGATCTTTAATCTCTTGGGTATGGTTAGAACTTTCTCCTTTTTTCCAAATACGCTGTTTGCTTCGACTAAAGTAATGGGCATAGCCTGTGGTGAGCGTGAGATGATACGCTTCTTGATTCATATAGGCAAGCATCAGTACTTCAGAAGTTTCAAAGTCTTGAGCGATGGCAGGAATAAGCGGATTTTTGTCCCAATCAATTTCCATAAGTCTCTCCATCAAAAATATCGTAGGTATTATAACTATACTATACATTGGGGGAGCTTTTGAGAAGCATTTTAGAATAAAAGGACGATTTTTGAATTATAATGTCACACTTTAAATTGAAGAGAGAATGATGATCCAAATGAGTACATATGTCTATGGGGATAGCATGTTTGAAACCATAGAGATAGAACAAAGACTTTTAGCCAGCCCGTATAAAGATTATCCTTATTTGATCATCAAAGATTTTTTCCCAAAATCGGTTTGCAAAGAGTTAGTAGAGTTAGTGCAAGAAGATGAAGAGACCAAGCGAAAAGCAAAAGTTAAAACGGAAGTTTTTAGTGGCGTCGTGCAACCTGATTTGGTTGAGGAATACCGTAAAACCAACATCTATAAACTCAATCATGGTTATAGAGAGTACTACGATCAACAGTTTTTGAAACATCAACCGATGATCGAAGCTTATTTTAATATCGCAATAACACGTTCAACAGAAGTCCAAGTATTAGAGTACCAAAAAGGATTTTTTTATGTCAAACATGCGGATGATTCGAGTGAGATGATCGACCATGAGGGGAAAACGGTTGGGTTTAAATTGGTTGCACCAGAGAGAAAACTTTCCAGTGTACTTTTTGCTACAAGTCATAAGGTTCATGCGCAGAATCGTGAAACATCATTTGCTGGCGGAGAATTGATTTTTAATTATTTGTATGACAAAGAAGGGAAGGCGATCAAACTGCAACCCGAAGCGGGAGACATGATCGTATTTCCAAGCAATCCTTATTTTTCCCATGAAGTACTTCCTGTTGAAGAGGGATATAGGCTTACGTTGGTTCAGTGGCACGATATTTTATCTTGATAAGATAATCGAAAAGAGATCCCTCTAGAAAATCAGAGGGATAAAATCGTTTTTGATGGTTATTGTTGTCCCATAAGACGTTGTTGTTCTTTTCCTTTGGAATCGACCCAGATATTTGGTACGGCTCCACCAGGGGTGAGGAAAATTTGGGCATCTTTGTTGGCTTTGAGTGCTTCGTTAAATTTGTTTTGTGTTTTGATCTGCTCTAATCTTAACAGCGGGTCACTAAGAGATTCTGAGATAAGTTTGTTTGCTTTGGCTTGTTCTTCCGCTTCGATACGTATCTTATCTGCTTCTCCTTGCGCTTCGATACGGTTTTTTTCTGCTTCACCACGGGCAATTTCGGCTTTTCTTTGTGCTTCTTGTTTGGCTTGCTCTTTTTGTTGTTCTGCGATAGTGACTTCTTGTTTTGCGATCTGGACTCTTTCGATCTGATCTTTGATTTTGGTTGGAAGATTGATGGTTCGAAGCTCAACTGATTCGAGAACTACTGGATTATTCAGGAGCGTTTCGACACTCTCTTTGACTTTGACTTCGATCGCTTTTGCTATCTGGTTGCGCATCTCAGGGAGCTGTTCGGCAGTATATTGTCCCACCACATCACGCACCACTTCGCGCATTTTGGAATTGATGATTTTCTCTTCCCAGCTTGCGCCCCATTTTTCAATGGTTGCTGGGGCTGTTTCTGCTCTGAGTCTGTATTGGACAGCGATATCGATATTAACCGTTAAACCTCTTTTGTCGAGTACAGTGATCGCAGGATTTCGTTTAAGTCCACCCTCGAGATTTCTATAAGAATCACCTATTTCTCCACTTTGTAGATCCGAGTAGGTGATCATACGAATACGGGTATTCACAGGGATGATTTTTTGTAAGATAGGAACAAAAAAATGCAATCCTGCATTCAAAGGTTTCTCTTCGAATTTACCAGTGTTGATCTTGATCCCTACTTCACCAGAGTTGATAATGATAAATGGTTTGAGTATAAAAAGTCCAAACCCGATCGCGATAAGAACGAACATCCATGGCGCACCCTTTCCGATAGTGTTAAAAGGGTTGTTGAAATTATTTCCGTTATTTTCGTTGTTGTTCGTCGAGTTGGTTGGTTTTTTCTTTTTAAAATAGTCATTCATATCTGCCGGCATAAGTCTCCTTTTTTAGTTGATATAGGTTAAATGTTTGATGTAATTTGGGTTTTTACCTGAAACGGCATCAAAGTAAGCTGTCTGCAATTTTTCTGTCATTGGGCCTCTTGAGCCACCACCAATGATACGTCCATCCACTTCACGTATAGGGGTTACCTCTGCTGCCGTTCCTGTTAAGAAAGCCTCTTCGGCGATATAAATCTCTTCACGTGTTACGCGTCTACGAACCACTTCGATACCCATCTCTTTTGCCAAATCGATGATGGTGTTTTGTGTGATAGACTCGAGTGTATTGTCCGATGGAGGAGAGATAAGTTTCCCGTCTCTTACCATAAAGAAACAAGCCCCGGAAGCTTCAGCGATGTACCCTTGATCGTCTCTTAAAAGTGCTTCATCATATCCGGCTTCTACTGCTTCATATTTTGCCATTTGAGAGTTGAGGTAGTTAGCAACTGCTTTAGCTTTTCCCATCCCTGCAGTGTTTGGTGTTCTTGTAAATGATGAAATTTTAAGTCTGATACCACGTCTAAGCCCCTCTTCACCAAGGTATGCTCCCCATTCCCATGCGGAGATAGAAACATTGACTGGACATTCTTTGTGGTAAAGCCCCATAACGCCATATCCAAGATAAACCAATGGTCTGATATACGCACCGTTGAAAAGTTCATTCTCTTGCAAAAGTTTGACTTGCGCAGCGTTGAGTTCTTCAAGACTAAACGGAACATTCATCAGTGTCATTTTTGAAGAGTTTAAAAGTCTTTGCGTGTGTTCTTTTAGCTTAAAGATGGCACATCTTCCATCGACTGTTTTATATGCTTTTGTCCCTTCGATCGCACCGTTGCCATAGTGAAGTGTATGCGTAAGGACATGAACTTTTGCTTCATCCCAAGGAGTCAGTTGACCATCCATCCAAATATATTTTGATTTATCCATGTAGTATGCTCCAAAATAGACTTCAAGTCTATCAAAATTAAAGGATTATTCTATCCAAAAAGCAGTTAATAGTTGGTTGAGGGCAATGAAATTATTGTCAGTAGCAGTGAAGCAACATTTAAAAATGGCTTCTTGATGATAAGTTCATCATCATTTCGTATCAAAAAGTTTTTGATTGGATAAAAAATAGACAATCAATCTTATCCTATGGAGAATATTAATCGTTATACTCTACCTATAATTTGTAGTTTTGGAGTCAGCGTGAGAGTCACACGTTTAATACTTTTTATGATGTCAATTATTGTTGTCTACTGGTTAAGTATGGCAGGACTTTTTTTGTCATATGCGTATGACAAGGGATGGATATTGGCCAACTTTGACTCGATAGATGCGCGTCGCGCCATTTCAATGCTAGAGGAAAACCCGCAGATGTTGCTTTTGGATGTGAGGACAGAACATGAATATCAAGAAAAGCATCTTAAAAATGCCATCAATATCCCTGTGCAAGTTCTTTCAGAAAGATTGAGTGAATTGAGCCCATTTAAAGGGATGCCACTATTGGTTTACTGTAGATCTGGAAATAGAAGCGTGAAAGCGTCGCGGATCTTAAAGAAAAATGATTATACTCCGCTCAATATCAAAGGCGGCATCAAGCAGCTCATCCATAACAATGCGGCGATGGATCACTAAAAGCGAAAGGAGAGATGATCATGGAAAAGATGCGAAAAATGTTTTTATCACTGTTGATATTTGTATTGCTTTTTATCGTATGGGAAACATTGGCTTCATCCATCAAAGGATTTCCTTCGCCTCAAAGTACATATCTTGCAGCATTTGGAGGAATGGATGCAGATGATGAAGAGATCGAAGGTGTGTTGCTGCATGCCTTTGATGTCGAAGATGATGAAAATCAAGGCGTATTTTGGCATCTTCTAAGTACGCTGATGAATGTGTTTGGTGGATTGGGGCTTACCTTGATGGTGGGATTGCCTTTGGGTATCTTGCTTGGGATGAACCGAAATTTGAGATTTTTATTGCACTCTTTTATAGGGATGTTAAAAATCATTTCACCCTTGCTTTGGCTGCCATTTGTCCTTTTGATTTTTCAAGACCACACTTTGGCAGCACTGTTTACTGTATTTATGGCTTCGTTATGGCCGATTATTAGGAGTACTGAGGAGGGGCTTCTTTCAGTAGATGAGGATTATATGAAAATGTCAAAAGTGTTACAATTAAGCAAAAGTGAAAGGTTCATGCAGGTGATTCTTCCTTTAGTGGTACCTTATATTTTTGCAGGGTTAAAACGATCCCTATCGATCGCATGGATCGTTGCATTGCCTGTCGAGATGTTGTTGCAGGATAAAGGGATAGGGTATTGGATATGGTACTCTTATACTGAACTGATGTATGACAATATACTGATCGGAATGATGATCGTTTCTTTGGTGATTTTTATGATCAATCTTATCGTGCGTAAAATCACCAATTATTTTGATTATATGTAAAAGGAGCAAAACAATATGAGTCAATTTTTGAGTTTAAAAAATATTGAAAAAAGTGTTCCGGTGTCGAGACAAGAAGATAAAATTCTTCTTAAAAAAGTCAATTTAGAAATTGCAAAAAATGAAATCGTTTCCATAGTGGGGAGCAAAGGATGTGGTAAAACAACACTGCTCAACATTATTTCTGGACTTGAAAGACAAAGCAAAGGACAGGTGATCTTAAATGGACGTATCGTAGAAGGAGCGGGTCAAGACAGAGCGATGGTTTTTAAACAGCATTCTTTTTTGCCTTGGCTAAGCAGCTATGAAAATATAGAGATGGTACTTAAAAAAGTGATGCCAGAACTTGAACCAGAAGAGCTTCAAGAGAGGATAGAGTACTTTATTTCTATGGGAAAATTGGATACCATTCAAGATGAGTTGCCTAGAAAATTGGGGCAAGAGATGCAACACCGTTTGAGTATCGTTCAAGCCTTAGCGATCTCTCCTGATGTGGTGTTGATGGATCAACCTTTCTCTTCACTCGATACCCTTACGAGACATGCAATGCAAACGTATCTTCTCGAAGTGAAACAGCAGACAAAAAGTACGGTGATCATGATCACGGATGATGTGGATGAAGCAGTGTATCTCAGCGACAAAATCATCATGATGAGCGCAATAGGCAACCATAGTATTCAAGAGATTCTTGAAGTGGGATTGCCCCATCCAAGAGAGAGGGTGGCGTTACAGTCCAATGCACACTATATGCACTGTCGAGAGAAAATATTTCGTTTTCTCTATGAAAGTAACGGTCAGCGTGATACAATAAAACAAGGAGAGACCCATGAAAGAATTTATTAAAGTTTACGAAGAACATCAAGAAGATATAGAAAAGTTTATTATTACTACGTTGAAAAATAACGGTTCTATTTTGGCAAAAGCTTCAAGCCATTATAAAAAAGCATTTCGCATGTTCCCTTCTATGGAGTTGATTTATGTGACAGATTTGGATTATGTCCAAAATGCCCCAAACGTGTTTAGAAATAAGATAGAAGTTTCTGCAAAAGGGCAAAATCGTGCGTATATGAGTGCGAAAATGCTGCAAAAAGATGATGAGTTCTCTATGAGCACCCCTTATATGAATGCAGCGACCGGACATACATGCGTGACTGTGATGAAAAAAGAGAAAGACCAATATATCTTTATCGATTTTAAACTTTCGGCATTGCTTGGAAGATTGGGCTTGATAGAGCTAAATCCGAGATTTAACCAGTTTACAAAACTATTTTACAAAGCGGTTGGATTTTCTTTAATGGCGTTTGCTTTTTTTGCTGTCGTGTATGCCTTGTTGAGTTATGCTTCTAGTATTTTTTTGAGTTCAGACATTACGCTTGATGCGATTTTTAAGCCTATCGTTGCATTAACATTAGGATTGGCGATCTTCGATCTTGCAAAAACGATTTTAGAGCGAGAAGTTTTTTTTAAAAATTACAGCAAAGTCAATGAGGATGCACATGTGCTTACAAAGTTTTCGATTGCGATTATCATCGCCCTTTCTATCGAAGCATTGATGGTCGTGTTTAAGATAGCATTGCATGATTATTCGCAAATGATCCATGCCCTTTATCTGATCATCGGGATCTCTTTGATTATCCTTTCTTTGGGGATTTATAGTTATCTGAATAAAGCAAGATAATGAAGTATTTTAGATGCAATTTGCTATAATCAACCAATTTTAGCAGTGTAAAAGGTGAGTAGATTGGAAGCAGAAAAAGCATACATATTTTTTGGGTCACACGAGGAAACCAAAGCGCAAGTTAATGAAAGAAAAAGTCCGTTTGATGGGAGTATAGTCAGTACAGCACCTCTTTGTGACGCCAAGGATGCGAAAAGGGCATTGAAGATTGCAGAAAAAGCGAGCAAAGAAGCAGCCAAAGTGCCACTTTCGCAGCGTATTTTATGGCTTGAAGATGTGGCACAAAAACTGAAGGACAATAAAGAAGCATTTGCACTTATACTAGCAAAAGAGATCGCAAAACCGATTACATTTGCCCGTATAGAGGTAGACCGTTGTATTGAAACGATCAAAATCACGACGATGGAACTTGCGAACCTTTCAGGAGAAACCATACCGACCGATATTATGCCAAGCGGTAAAAAAACATTGGCGTATTTCAGACGTGATCCTGTAGGTGTTGTGGCTTGTATTACGCCGTTTAATTTTCCTTTGAATCTTGTGGCGCATAAGATCGCTCCGGCACTAGGCGCTGGAAATGCAGTGGTGCTTAAACCCACCCCCGAAGCACCTATGACCGCCTATATGTTTGCTAAGCTTTTTGTCTCTTCTGCGTATGCGGTAAAAGACGCACTTTCGGTAGTGTACGGGGATGCCGAAGTGGGTTCGGCATTGGTGCAGAGTGATATCCCAAGGGTGATCAGTTTTACAGGTTCGGTACCCGTAGGAAATATCATCACCAAACAAGCCGGGATCAAAAAAGTGAGCCTTGAGCTGGGAGGAAATGCGGCAACTTACATTGAGAAGAGTGCAGACCTCTCTTTGGCAGCACAACGTTGCGCTTTTGGTGCGTTTTACAATTCCGGACAAGTGTGTATTTCCCTTCAGCGCATTTATGTCCAAGAAGAGGTGTATGACGAGTTTGCAAGACTAATCGCCCAAGAGACGGCGAAACTCAAAGTAGGGTCACCCTATGAAGAGGACACGTTTATGGGGCCTTTGATCGATGAAGCCTCTAAAGAAAGAGCCAAAGCATGGGTAGCATCTGCTAAAAATGAAGGGGCGAGGGTGATCGCTGGCGGCGAAGCGCAAGAAGGAATTTTCCCTCCGACAGTGATGGCGGACGTGACAGATGAGATGAAGATCGTATGCGAAGAAGTATTTGCCCCTATTGTGAGTTTGATGTCGGTACCTGACTATAAAACAGCAGTAGAAAAGATGAACCAATCCCCTTATGGATTGCAATTTTCGATGTTTAGTAATGACCTTAAATTGACGCAAAGATTTATCGAAGATGCACAGTGTGGGGGAGTGGTCATCAACGATATCCCAACACTTCGTTTCGATGTGCAGCCTTATGGCGGAGCAAAGCTTTCAGGTGTTGGTCGAGAAGGGCCCAAATGGGCATTGGAAGAGTTTACCGAGATTAAATCAATTGTCATTTGTTGAGCATGAATACCCATTTTAGGCTTACAAAATTTAGCGCTATTGTGCTATTCTATTAGAAAAAATTTAGGAGTTTTTACATGCAGGAAGTTTTATTTCAAACAGGATTTTTAGGGACAAGAGCACCGCTCTTTATGGATATTGTATCGGTGATTGTTTTGGTGTTGCCTTTTTTGATTTATGGGGCGATCAGCCTTGCAAAGATGAAAAACTACAGTGCCCATGAGAGTGTGCAAAAATTGCTCTTTATCGTTTCGGTGATCGTAGTCGCTTTCTTTGAATATGGTGTACGTTTAGAAGGTGGATATAAGGCATTGATGGAGGGAAGTTCTGTTTCGCATGCGTATTTGCTTTATGTGTTGATTTTCCATATCGCCATTTCGGTAGTGACACTTATTTTATGGGTTAAAACACTCTATTTTGCAAGAAAAAATCCACTTCCGGGAAGTTATTCTAAAATGCATAAAAAAGATGGACAGCGTACATTTATAGGTATCATCTTTACGATGCTTACAGGGGCTTGGGTTTATATGCTCCTTTTTGTTTTTTAAGAAATACTAAAGTGACCATTTCTTCCTTTGTTTTGGGAAGAAAAAGAGTTGTTTCTCCATGAGATATAAAATGCTTTAAGGGATCCGAATGAGATGGGTATGGATGATGATCGTTTTCGCTTCATTTTTGATGGCACAAGCATCGTATGATTATGGGACCAAAGAAGCGATCGTAAAGATTTATACCACATCAAAAGTCCCCAACTACCAAGAACCTTGGAATACCTCAACCCTAAGCATCACCGGTTCTGGAGCGATCATCCAGGGAGAATATATCCTTACGAATGCCCATGTGGTTGCGAACCAATCCTTCATAGAAGTGCAACGCTATGGCGAGAGCAAGCGGTATATTGCCAAGGTGCATGCCGTTTCGCATCAAGCTGATCTCGCACTTTTGAAAGTAGAAGAAAAAGCGTTTTTTGAGGGGGTGAAGCCACTGACATTTGGAACGTTGCCCGATGTAGAGCAAAGGGTGGTAGTCTATGGATACCCCATGGGAGGGAACACGCTCTCAGCTACGATCGGAGTGGTTTCTCGTGTGGAGCATTCTGTCTATGCGCATAGTGGAGAATCTTTTTTAGCGGTGCAAGTCGATGCTGCAGTAAACCCCGGAAATTCTGGAGGTCCAGCACTTTCCGATGGCAAAATCGTTGGTGTTGTGATGCAGGTGATTAGCAAGTCGCAAAACATAGGTTATCTCGTACCGGTCAATTTGGTGAAACATTTTATCGAAGATATGAAAGATGGTACCTATGATGGTTTTGCTGACCTTGGCTTAGGGACACAAAAGCTTGAAAATCCTGCAATGCGTCGCTACTATGGACTGGATGATAATGTCACGGGAAAACTGGTCGTTAAAGTGGTCCACAACTCTTCTTTGGCAGGGGAGTTGCAAGAGGGTGATATCTTGACGGCAGTCGATGGACATAGGGTTGAAAATGACGGTACGGTAGAATTTCGCAAACATGAGTTTACCCATTACCAATACTTTATAGATGCGTATCAAATGGGTGAAAAAGTGAAGCTTGACATCATCAGAGATAAGAAAAATATGCAAGTGGAAGCTGACTTGAAATATATGGCAGATGATATGTATCTGGTTAAAACAACACGGTATGATGAGATGCCTACTTATTTTGTCTATGGGAGTTATGTGTTTTCTCCCTTGACAAGAAACTTGATCGTTTCTACCCAGCGCAACCGTTTGGCACTGAGTTATTTGGCAGGAAGATGGCAAGAGAAAGAGAAGAATGAAGTGGTGGTGCTTTTGAAAGTATTGGCTTCTGATATAAGTAGAGGAGACAATGACTTTGCCATGTGGCCTATCGATAAAGTCAATGGTGTGCCATTTAAAAACTTTAAAGAATTTTACGATTTGATGGATTCGGCTAAGACAGAGTATATCGTTTTAGAAGATAATGATGGGGTTAAAGTGATTATCGATAGAGAAGAAGCGTTATCTAAACAGAAAAGTATACTTGAAAAGTATAATATTGAATTTGACCGATCAGTTGATTTGAGGGGCTCAAATCAACGTAGAACGGAGTAGATAGGAGATAGTAGGTTTTGTAGGCATTGCAGAGCAATGCTTTTATTTAGATTCCGAATCAAGTTCGGAATGACGTCTCCAATGACCAGTTTTCATTCAAATTTTTTGAACTGTTGCAACCACTCTTTGTCTTCTTCGCTCAGCGAGCCAACTCGTTCTAAGAGTTTTTTCTTGGTGTTGATGAGATCTTCTACTTCTAGATAAGCAAGCAGAGCAGGATTGATGGTCGCCTCTTCGCGCCCGTAAGCGATGAGTTTTTCGATATCAGAGAGCAGACTCTCTTTGGTTGGTTTTTTTTCTTTATTCATGGTGCTATTTTAACAAAAATATCTGCCCGTTTCTTAATCCATCTTTATGACGATATCTTGGAGTGTGTTGGCACTGACATGCAACCTTTTTCCTATCTCTTTGAGTTGGGACAATATCTCTTTGTGTATGAACATGTATTTGATATCATCGCTTTTTGTCAGCTCTACCATCTCTTTGATGTATGCTTGACTGATCTTATCACCTAAATTTCTCGTTTTGTCAGCTTTTCTAGCTACTTTTGCATGATTGGGTTCGCTTAAAAAGTCAAAACCCTCCTTAAGGTTTTTGCTTGAATCATATATGAGATCAAATATCTCTTTGTATTGCGGGAGTCTATCTATCTCGTAAGCTTTTGTCTCTTGCACGAAATGTTTGACGGATATCGAAACCCAGTTCAGCTGGGTAATCGCACGATAGATTGATTCTCTGTCAATCGGTGTAATGAAAGCATTCAGCATCGTATGCATATTTTTTTCTTTGATACGCTCTGTGTTGTGCTCATCTTCAATGATGGAGTCGCAACTCGTTTCCTTCTCATGGATGAAACAGTCGTAGAGATCTTCTATCATTTTATGGGTTGCTTGGGATTGCTGCTGGAGTATCTCTATGAAATCAATTTCATGAGGGACGATATATTTTTTAAATAGTGATTTTATATTCAACTTTGTTTCTCCTTGTAATGGTGTTATGAAGTGAAAATTGATAAAAATATCATACAATAGATGGCACCCAATCCTATGGATAGAGGTATATTGATAAACCAACCGCCTATAATGGACAAAGCCTTTTTCCAGCGAACGTGTTTTGGATTTTCCGCTGCACCGATACCAAAGAGCGTTGCAGTAACGACCTGCGTCGTAGAGGTGGGCGCACCGATAGAAGTTGCGATACTGTTGATAAACGCTGCGCCTATTTGATCCGTAAAAGAGTGAATCGTTTTTACCTTGATAATCTCAAATCCAAGCGTCTTAATAATCCGCCAACCCCCAAACAAAGTGCCTGCTGTAATGGCAGACGTACAAAGCACTATTGCCCAATCTGGGATAGTAAATGTATCGGTGATACCGCTGGCTAAAAGTACCATGGCGATGATCGCCATCCCTTTTTGCGCATCATTTGCACCATGAGAAAAGCCAAGCCATGAGATGCTGATGTATTGGCTGAAGATGAAAAATTTTCGGTTTCGCACAGTCAGTCTTCTAAAAAGTTTTAGAAATATTTTCATCAGCAAAAAACCTATCACAAAACCTGAAAAAGGGGAGAAAAAAAGTCCCACAATTATTTTCATTACGCCTGTGAGTTCGCCTGCACCCAATGTGTCAATCCCCCAATGTATAGAGCTTGATCCTATGCCGTAGAGTCCGGCGCCAATCAACCCTCCCACAAGAGAGTTTGTAGAGGAGGAGGGAAGACCAAGTTTCCATGTAGTCAAATTGTATGTGATCGCTGCGAGGATAGCCGACAGTATGATACTCTGCGCTCTGATGCTTTCTATACCATCGATAGAGACAAACCCGCCAACCGTATCCGCAACGGCAAGGCTTCCCCAAAAGGGAGCGATAAATGTGAAAAAGCTGACAATTAAAATCGCAACGGTCGGAGTCATCGCACCCGACGCAATGGCTGTGGCAACCATATCAGCAGCATCGTGAAAGCCATTTGTAAAGTCAAAAAGCGTAACCGCTAGTACTGTCAAAATAAGCAGAATAAAAACCAAATCCATCTTCGGATTATATCCAAAAGCCTGTAAAGATAGGTTCTCTTTTGCGCCTATGATTATCTTATTTTAGTTCGTTTGGTTATACTACTCGAAAAGAAATAGCAAAGGATAGTTCATGGTAGAAGTCGGAACGAAAGTAGAGAATTTTTGTTTGCCAAATCAGGATGAAGAGGAGATTTGTTTTAGGGACATTAAAGGAAAGTGGATTGTCCTTTATTTTTATCCTAAAGACAGTACTCCTGGCTGCACTACTGAAGCGTGTGATTTTACAGCAGCGTTACCAAACTTCGAAGACCTTTCCGCGATTGTCTTGGGGGTAAGCCCAGATTCGCCTAAACAACATCGAAACTTCATCGAAAAACAAGCCTTGAAGATCACACTACTTGCAGATGAAGAGAAGTCGCTTTGCAATGCTTTCGGGGTATGGCAGTTAAAGAAAAATTATGGAAAAGAGTATATGGGTGTGGTACGTTCAACCTTCATCATCAATCCCGAAGGAAAAGTCGCTGCTGCCTGGGAAAATGTGAAAGTCAAAGGGCATGTGGATGAGGTCAAATCCAAATTAGAATCATTTCAAGCATAACGTCAAATCCTCATCAGGGTATCTTCTTCGATACCCATTTATATAATCTTAAATTAATTTCGATATAATCCCAATCCTACTTGAATCTAAGTAGCACGATCCGCGTGTTAAAACCGGAAATTCAGATGTGGTCATCCTTGTGACGGTTGTGTCGTAAAGACATTTACAAGACTGCATTGGTTGCAAACCCGATATGAAGCTGTAGCTTTAAACCCTATTGCATGGCAATAGTAGTTATACCAAGGAGAAAATTATGGTAACAATGAAAGACTTACTCGAGTGCGGTGTGCACTTCGGACACCAAACAAGAAGATGGAATCCAAAAATGAAAAAATTCATTTTCGGTGCAAGAAAAAACATCTATATTATTGACTTACAAAAAACACTTAGATATTTCAAATACACATACAACATCGTAAGAGACGCTGCGGCTGAAGGTAAAACGATGATTTTCGTAGGGACTAAAAAACAAGCGCAACAAGCGATCAAAGATCACGCAGAAAGATGTGGTATGCCATATGTTTCAACAAGATGGTTAGGTGGTATGTTGACAAACTACCCAACGATGAAAAAATCTATCAGAAAACTTGAGATCATCGAGCAGATGGAAGAGACAGGGCAAATCAACCTTTTGACTAAAAAAGAAGCGTTGATGCTCAGAAGAACCAAAGAGAAGCTAAGCTCTTATCTTGAAGGTTTCAGACACATGAAAAAACTTCCAGATATGATGTTCGTTATCGATGCGGTGAAAGAGCACATTGCAGTGCAAGAAGCTAGAAGACTTGGTATGAAGGTGGTTGCTCCGCTTGATACAAACTGCGATCCTGATATGGTAGATTATCCGATCCCAGGAAATGACGATGCGATCCGTTCGATCGAGCTTTTCTGTAAAGAGATGGCTGAAGCGATGATCGAAGGAAGAGCGATCTATGCTGAAGCGCACGGTGAAGAGGTAGAGGTCGTAGCTAGCAACAATGAGATCGAAGAAGTGATGGCGGAATCTACATCAGAAGAAGCACCGGTAGAAAAAAAAGCAGCCGCAAAAGCAGATGATTTAACAAAACTTTCAGGCATCGGTAAAGTAGGTAGCGAAAAGTTGAATGAAGCAGGTTTCACGACTTATGCACAAATCGCTGCTATGGGTGAAGAAGATGCTGCAAATTTTAAAGTAAAAGCAGAAGCGATTGCTGAAGCAAAAGAATTGGCAGGAGCGTAAACATGGCAAACTTTGGACCTAAAGAAGTAAAAAAACTAAGAGAGATGACCGATGCGGGGATGATGGACTGCAAAAAAGCTTTGACTGAAGCTGACGGTGATATGGATAAAGCTGTAGCTTGGTTGAGAGACCAAGGTATGGGTGCTGCTGCTAAAAAAGCAAACAAAGTGGCTGCTGAAGGTTCAATCGGTATTAAAGTTGAAGGTAGCAAAGCGGTGATCGTTGAGATCAACTCTCAAACAGACTTCGTGGCACAAAACGATAAGTTCAAAGCGATGCTTAACAAAGTAGTAGACCATGCATTTGCAAACAATCTTAAAGATGCAGAAGCGATTGCTGCTTCTACGATCGATGGTCAGCCATTCTCTGAGTATCTTTCACTTCAAATCGCAACGATCGGTGAAAAACTTGATGTAAGAAGAGCGGCGCTTATCACTGGCGATGAAACAACAGCGGTAAATGGTTATGTCCACTCAAATGGTCAAAATGGTGTGATTATCGAAGCAAAATGTGATTCAGCTCAGACGGCAGCGGCAATGGTGCCAGTGCTTAAAGATGTAGCGATGCATGCAGCAGCAATGTCTCCAAGAACACTTTCATACAAAGATTTTGATCCTCAGTATGTAGCGGAAGAGACGCAAGGTAGAATCATTGCGATCGAAAAAGAGAATGAAGAGTTGAAAAGATTGGGTAAAACACTCAAAAACATTCCTCAATACATCTCTATGAGCCAGTTGACTGAAGATGTCCTTGCGGTGGCAGAATCGATGTTGAAAGATGAGCTTAAAGCAGAAGGTAAACCTGAGCAAATCTGGGACAAAATCCTTCCAGGTAAATTGTCAAGATTTATCTCAGACAACACTACGCTTGACCAAGAGCAGTGTCTTTTGGATCAAAAATTTGTAATGGATGATAGCAAAACTGTATTTGAATACATCCAAGACAAAGCAAAAGCGGCTGGCGGATCAGCTGAGATCGTACACTTCGTAAGACTTGAAGTGGGCGAAGGTATCGAGGTAGTGGAAGAAGATTTCGCAGCAGAAGTTGCTGCACAAATGGGATAATCGTTTTTCTCTTTTATTCCCCCCCCTTTTTTGAGGGAGTGCATCCAGTGACATTTTTTGTGTCACATGCTCCCTCAGTCCTACACTTCACTTCCCTAACACCACAGCAGATTTTTCGAAATTCATGACGGTTCCATGGGGGGCTATCTCTTCTTGCATTTTTTCAAAAGATTTGGTTTTTTTATCGTATGTTTGGATCGTCCCATCTTCTATTTTGTAGTACCACCCATGAAGTTCTATCTCCCGAGTGGCAACTTTTTTCCTAATCTCTGGATACGTAAGAAGATTTTCAAGCTGATACATGACTGATAGTTGTTCTGTTTTTCGATACATCTCTTCTTGCGTCAGGAAAGAAAAGTGTGTCATCACATCGGCTTTTGCCTTTTGTCCGAGTTCGAGCCATTTTCGTAAGTGGATCAGTCCGATCCCTTGATCGAGTTCTCCATAAAGTGCTTGGCAAGCACCGCAATAAGAGTGTCCACAGACAATGATGTGTTTTACATTGAGTAGTGAAACGGCATATTCTATGACGGCAGCACTTCCATGAAAATCATTGTCTGCTTTAAATGGCGGGACGAAATTTCCGATATTGCGCAAGATGAACATATCACCTGGTTTTGAGTTGACGATAAGATCAGGTACGATCCTGCTGTCACTGCATCCGATGAAAAGGACTTCTGGATGTTGCCCTTTTTCCACCAGCGCATTAAAATCTTTTTCGAAGTATTTAAACGAAGCGTGTTGAAAGACGATATTCCCTTCAATGAGTTCATCTATAGCCATCTTTGCTCCTTTGGTGATTGGTTGATCTTGCTATTTCCCTTTAAAAAAGAAATTTCGAAAAAATCGTTTTCAGTTTACTGTCGATCGCTTTTTTTGTCTCCGGGTTGACCACTTGAAACTTAGGAAGTTTTTTGTCCAAATAATTGGTGGTAAGTTTTCCTTCGATAAAGTCTTCATCTCTGACGATTTGTTGGTGGAGTGGTATATTGGTCGGCAGCCCTTCGATCATAAATTCATCTAGTGCACGTCTTCCTTTGTTGACTGCACCTTCCCAATCAAGCGCCCAAACGATGAGCTTGCCGATCATCGAGTCATAATTTGTCGGAACAGTATATCCTGCATAGGCACTTGTATCAAGTCTTACCCCTGGACCTCCAGGGGTAAGATACGCACTGATGGTTCCGCTTGAAGGCATAAAATTGTTTTCCGGATTTTCTGCATTGATCCTAAATTCGATGGCATACCCTTTGAATTTGATCTCTTCCTGCATAAATTTGAGCTTATCGCCTTCGGCAATCTCTATCATTCTTTGGATGATATCAACCCCGCTGATGATCTCAGTAACAGGGTGTTCTACCTGTACACGCGTGTTCATCTCGATAAAATAGATCGTGTCGTTTTCGTCAAGCAAAAATTCGATCGTTCCTACGCTCTCATACCCGAGTTTAAACATCGCTTTGGTTGAGATACGGAAAAGTTCTTTACGCACTTCATCGTTTAGGCGGGGAGAAGGGGCGATCTCGATCACTTTTTGGTGTCTTCGCTGGATCGAACAATCACGCTCGCCAAGGTGCACCACGTTCCCGTATTTGTCTGCCATAATTTGCACTTCGATGTGTCTTGGATTTTCGACATATTTTTCGATAAAGACTTCACCTTTCCCGAAAAATTTGATTGCTTCGTTGGTTGCACTGGTGAACATCGCATCAAAGTCACTTGCTTTATGAACGATCCTCATTCCTCTCCCACCGCCACCAAAAGCAGCTTTTATAATGACGGGAAATCCGATCTCCCCAGCGATTTTTGCTCCCTCTTTTTGATCCAAGATAGGCTCGTCTGTCCCTTCAAGCACTGGCACACCCACTTTTTTCATCGCGATTTTGGAAGCGATCTTGTCTCCGAAAAGTGCGATATGTTCTGCTCTAGGACCTATAAAAATAATCCCATTTTTATCACATGCTTCAGCAAATTCCGCATTTTCCGAAAGAAAACCGTATCCGGGATGGATCGCATCACATTTAGTTGCTTTGGCAAGTTCGATGATATTTTCATAATTCAGATACGCTTGGAGCACATCCCCTTTGATCAGATGCGCTTCATCTGCTTTGATCGTCCACACCCCTTCTTTATCTACTTCTGAATAGATAGCCACACTCTGGATGTTTAGCTCTTTGCAGGCACGGATGATTCGTAAAGCGATCTCGCCACGATTGGCGATCAGTACTTTAGTGATTTTTTTCATTATTTCATTCCTTTTTGAAAGTATGTGTCATTATAAGACGATTTAATCAGGCAATTCTTTATAATTATTGCTTTATTTATTGTTTATTATTGTTTTATAATTTATCTATTCATGCTAAAATAGTGTCATTATGAAGAAAGAAACACTTGAAAAAAGAATCAATTTAGCCAACGATATGATGTATTACATCTATACCCATATTGATACCCATATTGATATTGAAGAGTTGAGTGAAGATTTGCACGTGAGCAAGTTTCATATGCACCGCATCTTCAAATCGGTTTTTGGAAAAAATATCTATGAGAGCATCAAATCGATCCGACTCCAAAAAGCAGCCAATCTTTTGGTGACGAACCAATACTCGACTATTTCACATGTTGCCAATGAATGTGGTTACAGTTCGCAATCCTCTTTTATCAAAGTGTTTAAAGAGCGTTTTGAGATGACGCCAAAAACATGGCGAAATGGAGGGTATAAAGCATATTCGAGCAATATTTTGACCCAGTCCAAATCGGCGATGGCGTCGAAGGCAGATTTCACTCAATTGACACCGACCATTGTCAAGATGCCAGCGATCGAGAGTTATTATATCCGCAACAAAGGGTATAACGTTAATGTGAAAGAGACATGGCAGAAGATCCAAACATGGATTTTAAATAATAACCTTCAAGAATACCAACAAATCGCACTGCTTCATGACAACCCTACGATCACCCCTTTGGCAGAGTGTCAGTACATCGCTTGTGTCAGTACGCCACATCAAGTTGCCGGCACAAGGTTGCCAAAGTTCAAGATATCCGAAGGGGTCTATGCGAAGTTCGATCTTTGTGGCAAATATGGAGATATGCTTCGGTTTATCCACTGGATTTATCATGAATGGTTGATTGAGAATGAATATGAAACGACTACGAAACCCTCTTATGTCATCTATCGAAAAAATAACTTTTTAAGTGAAGATGAAGAGTTTGATGTCAGCTTTTATGTCTCTATCAAATTTTAATCCGATTTAGAATGGGGCAATGTTTTTATGCTAAAATACGGCACATTATTCAAAGGTAGCTTATGTCCTCTATAGTCTTGGAAGCTGAAAATCTCTCTCATCGTTTTGACACCCTTCTTTTTCACGATGTGAATTTCACACTCCAGGCTTCACAAAGTATGGCTATCATAGGGCGAAGCGGATGCGGAAAATCGACTTTATTGCATATCTTGTCAACGTTCATCAAACCAAACCAAGGGAAAGTAAAATTTCTAGGGAAAGATCTTTATAGCCTTAATGAGCGAACGATAGAGTCTCTACGCCGTTATGAGATAGGGATCATTTTTCAGTTTCATTACCTTTTTAAGGGGATGAGTGCATTGGAAAATATAGAGGTAGCCACGATGTTGAGTGGCGAGACGATAGAAGAATCTCTTCTTGAAAAACTGGAGATCAAAGGGTTGATGAACCATAAGATCGGCGATCTATCTGGTGGGCAACAACAACGTGTATCGATCGCACGGGTGTTAAGTAAAAAACCGAAAATCATTTTCGCCGATGAACCTACGGGAAATTTAGACAAAGAGACAGCCGAATTGGTGATAGAGGTACTTTTGAACTATGTGAAAGAGACAGGCGCTGCTTTGGTATTGGTAACCCACGATGAGAGCATGGAATCACGCTGTGATCTTGCCTATAAGATAGAAGACCAGCAACTGATATTGAAAGGGGATCTGTGAAGATCGATTTGACGCATGCACTTTACACTGCTTCGATGATCATTCTAGCGTTTATAACCGCTATTGTGATCACAAAAACTATCTCAAAATACCTTCGGGAAAAAGAGAACCGAGAGTAGTCCTACTTCGCTTGTGCGATGAGTACCCCTTCTAATAGTTTATCGATATCCCCATCAAGGATCGCTTCGACGTTCGTAAATGCTTGGTTGGATCGGGTATCTTTGATTTGCTGATACGGCTGCATGACGTAAGAGCGTATCTGGTGCCCCCACCCTATCTCTGATTTTTCTATCCCGTCGATCGCTGCTTGTTTTTTCGCCATTTCGTATTCGTAAAGACGTGATTTGAGCATTTTCATGGCTGAAGCTCTGTTTTTGTGTTGACTTCTGTCATTTTGACATTGCACGATGATATTGGTCGGGAGGTGTGTCAGACGGATAGCAGATTCTGTTTTGTTGACATGTTGCCCTCCCGCCCCAGACGCACGGTAAGTGTCTACACGAAGATCTTTATCTTCTATCACGATATCGATGTCATCATCGATCTCTGGAGAGACCATCACGGAAGTAAAAGAGGTATGTCGTTTGGCATTGGAGTCAAATGGAGAGATACGCACTAGCCTATGGATACCATTTTCCACTTTGAGGTACCCGTAAGCATTCTCTCCCTTGATGATGAAAGAGGCATCTTTGATCCCCGCTTCTTCCCCTGATTGGTAGTCTAGTATTTCGACTTTAAAATCATGTCGTTCTGCCCATCGTAAGTACATACGGTAAAGCATGCTTGCCCAGTCTTGAGACTCTGTCCCCCCTGCGCCAGGGTGGATGGTGACGATGGCATTGGCGCCATCATGTTCGCCGCTGAGCATCATTTGCACTTCTAGAGCATGGGTGCTCTCTTCGAGGCGATCGGCATCTTCATAAAGCAACTCAAGGGTTTCTTCGTCATTTTCTGCTTTGGAAAGTTCGAAATATTCACTTGCATCTTGTACCGCATTATGGGCAGCATAGTACGTTTTTAAGATACGTTCGGTTTTGGTTTTTTCTTGTGATACTTTTCCTGCGTTGTCAGCATCATTCCAAAAATTAGGGTCTTGCTGCGCGACCTCTATCTCTTGGAGTCTTGATTCTAATTTGTCTGGTTTGACAATATTTTTAATGTTGTTCATTTTAGTCGTCAGTGATTTGAGAAGTTCGCTGTATTCGTAAGCATCCATCCGAAAAAGTTCCTTTTTCGAGTGAATAGTGAATAGTGGATAGTGAATAGTGTTTTTTTGTTACTATTCATTAGACGCTATTAGATATTCACCTTTTTTGGTAAAATTCTACCAAATAAATCCGAAATATGAGGTTAGAGATGGAGATCGTTCGTAGTGTAGAAGCGTTGCAAGAGGCAAAAAAAACATTGGTTGGCACGATCGGTTTTGTTCCTACAATGGGCGCATTGCATAAAGGGCATCTCTCTCTTATACAACAAGCCAAAAAAGAAAATGACCATCTTATCGTTTCTGTGTTTGTCAATCCTACGCAGTTTTTGGAAGGGGAAGACCTCGATAGTTATCCTCGGAAAGAGCAAGCCGATATCAAGATATGTGAACTTGCAGGGGTAGACATTCTTTTTATGCCTACGATAGAAGATATGTATGAAAAAGATGAACTCTCCATAGGCGCACCAGCTATCCGCGGGTATATCTTGGAGGGGCAAAAACGTCCTGGGCATTTTGATGGGATGCTGCAAGTAGTGATGAAACTTCTCAATCTCAGTGGTGCCACCCGTGCCTATTTTGGTAAAAAAGATGCACAACAGTTGGCACTCATTACTCAAATGGTCAAAAATTACTTCATGGATGTGCAGGTGATCCCTTGCGAGATCGTACGAGATGAAAACGGATTGGCACTCAGCAGTAGAAATGCTTATTTAAGTGGGGAAGAAAAAGTACGTGCCTTAGCACTTTCACGTGCATTAAAACAGGCGACTCAAATGGTGATACGCGGAGAAAGATCGATATCGGCTATCCAAAAAGAGATGCGCAGTGTGTTAGAAGAAACAGATGAGATTCAATACGTTGCCATCGTAGATAGAGCCTTTAGAACACTTGAAACGGTAGAGATAGGCAATACGATGATCCTCATTGCCGCCAGAGTCGGTCAGGTGAGATTGATCGATAATATGTGGATCTAAAAGGGCAAAAAGCTAAAAAAGCTCTTCGAAACTCTTTTCTTTTGGTGGAGAGTTGGGCGGTATTTTCTCTATTTTTGGTTGAGTGATTACTGGCTTCAAGGGTGTTTTCACAGGTGCCTTGGGTTTAAATAGTTCTTTGACCGATGGAGCAGGTTTGGGGTCTGATTTTTTGATCGCTTGGACAGGTGCTTTGGGTATGACGATACTTTTTTCTTGCGCCACCGCAGGGGCAAGTGTCGTTATTGTATCATTGCTTTCTTGAGGCGCTTCGATTTTCGTCGGTTTGAGGTAATCAAGTTCTACAAGGATTTCCACCATTTTCTTAAAGGTAGGTACTGCAGAATTGGAAGCAAAATAAGCATAAGGTTTTTTGGCGCGTATCACAAGAGCACCGATGGTATATTTGTGACCTTCATCATCATTCGCAAATCCATAAAAACTGCTATGGTATTCTTTGACATAATGGCCATTTTTGGCGATGTGGGCGGTTCCTGTTTTCCCGCCTATTTCTAGCCCTGGGTATTGACCTTTAACCCCTGTTCCTCTGCTCACGACTTCTTTAAGAATTGTTTTGATTTGCTCAGCCGTTTTTTGGCTCACAGCTTTGAGGTCTGGGATCGTAGGTTCCAAAGTGTAGCGGTGCTCTTGCGCATCTTCTAAATAATCAATAATCCGTGGTGTTACAGCGATACCATTATTGTTAAACGCACTATAGGCTTTGATAAGTTGCGCGAAGGTTATCGTCATACCATAGCCAAATGAAGAGTTTGCTCTATGCATTTTATGGTTGAGTAACTTCAGAGGCTTGAGAGAACCTGGCAGGTCACGGGAGAGATCAATGCCAGAAGGTCGTGCTACACCAAATTGAAGTAACCCCTCTCTAAATTCTTGACCAGAGAGGAGCCATGAAATTTGTGATGACCCAATGTTGGAGGAGTGCACGATGATATCGGTCACAGAAAGAGAGTCAAAATAATCATCATCACTGATATGTTGTCCGCCCGTAATATCAAATCTTTTATATCCTGTATTAAACAATGTATCGGGAGTAATTTTGTTCTTATCGAGCGCAATAGCGATAGAGATGGGCTTCATCACGGAACCTGCTTCATAGGCGTATTCGGTAAATTTGGGTTGCAATGCATTAATATCTTTTTGTTGAATGGCAGAAGGATTGTAGCGCTCTGTTGAAGCAAGCGATAGAAGTTTGCCTGTGCGACTCTCCATGATCCCGACGATGATCTCATCGGCATCCAGATTTTGCTTCATCTCATCGATCATCAGTTCGACGCGTCTTTGGACGCCAAGTGGGATGTTGAGATGGAGATCTAAACCATCGACACGTTCGAGCTTGATACTGTTTTTATCATGGATAATCCTGCCCAACACATCGCGTTTCCCTTGAAAATAACCATCTTTTTTGGAGGTGATGTGTTTTTCATACGATTGTTCTAACCCTTTTTGTCCGACAGGTCTGTTGTAGCCATGATCCATTTTGTCTCGCGTATAGCCCAAAATAGGAGTTAAAACATCCACAAGCGGGAAACGTCGATGTTCACCGTTTTCCGTGATGTCTAATCCGTAGAGTACTTCGATCCCATTTTTGTTTTTGATAGAGCGAAACACATCGAGTTTTTTAAGTTTGTAAGCGAGTGATTTGAGTTGCATCGCATTGCGTGTATCGAGTGTTTTAGAGAGGATGATGTGCCCTTTGTTTTTTCGTTCTTTGAGTATCTGGCGGACGTCGTTTTCTGCTATCCCGCTGTAGATGCTAAAAAGTTTGACAAAAAGCGCCCGTTTATCCGGATCGATACTTTCGCCACGGATGGAAGCTTCGTATGTTTTTTCTGAACTGCTGAGCGTGTATCCATCGGCTGAAATGACCGCGCCACGCAAAGAACGGTCATGTTTGGTAGCATGGTGGCTCGGTATTTGTCTGTCTGAAGAGATGGTTTTAAAGACAGAGAAGAGAAATCCACTTAACAAGAGGATCAGAAGAAGAAAGAGAAAAGAGATTTTAGTGGTACGGTTATTGATCGCTTGATTCTGGTTTTTTTTCTGCATTTTTTCCTCTTAGTAGCGTGTTATTTTATCAAAGTTATCTGTTACTTTTGATAAAATACTTTTTGATATAACTACAGAAAGACACGTATGATAGATAAACCCCTTTTGGCAGCTGTGATGATATTGTTGACGGTATCGCTCGTGATGAGTTATTCTCTCTCGGCTTATGAAGTAGAGCGGTTAAATTATGCCGATTTTCATTTTTTGCTTAGACAAGGAATCGCTGTTTTTATAGGGTTAGTAATGATGATAGGATTGAGTCGCTTGGAGCCAGATGTTTGGTTTTCGAGGGTAGGCTTGGGGTTGTTTATCAGTTTTTTTATAGTTATGATAGTGATGCAATTCCTTCCCACGTCACTGGTGCATGCAGTAGGTGGTGCAAAAAGATGGATACGCCTTGGGCCGATGTCTGTTGCCCCCGTAGAGTATTTTAAGATAGGATTTGTTTTCTTTTTGGCATGGAGTTTTTCCCGCAAGTTGCTTGACAAACAATCGATGCAGTTGTGGGAAGAAGTGCGTGCTTTTTTCCCTTATCTGGTTTTGTTTAGCGTGGCAGTTGTATTGATCGCAGTGTTCCAAAAAGATTTGGGGCAAGTCGTGGTGCTAGGGGTGACACTTTTGATTTTGTTTTTATTTATCGGGAGTTCATGGAAGTTTTTTGGTTCTTTAATGATGGTGGGCTTTGTAGGATTTGGGGCACTCATCTTTTTCGCGCCTCACCGTATGGCAAGGATCAAGAGTTGGTGGGGGACGGTGCAAGATAGCATTCTCCCTATGCTCCCTTTTGAAGTGGAGAGGCTCCGTATCGCCGCAGTTAAAGAGCCTTATCAAATCTCGAATTCTCTTAATGCTATTCACAATGGCGGTTTTGTCGGTGAAGGACTTGGCAATGGTCAATTTAAATTAGGGTATTTGAGTGAAGTCCATACCGATTTTATCTTGGCGGGGATTACGGAAGAATTTGGATTTATGGGGATTTTATTTGTCACATTGATGATTTTGTTTATTGTGTTTCGTATTTTCAAGATCGCATCGAGGGTTAAAAAACCGATCTATTATCTTTTCTCTATAGGGGTAGGGTTGTTGATCGCGTTGGCATTTATCTTAAATTCGTATGGTATTTCAGGGATCACGCCGATCAAGGGTATCGCTGTGCCATTTTTGAGTTATGGAGGTTCGCATATCATCGCCTCTTGTATCGCTATAGGCATGGTGTTGATGGTCTCCAAAAAAGTACCTAGAGACAGTGAAGGACGTATCGTATGAGCATAGTCATGACAGGCGGTGGCACAGGTGGGCATCTTGCCATTATCAAGGCAGTGAAAGAGTATCTCAAAGAGGAAGAACTTGTGTATATCGGTTCGACCAAAGGACAAGATAAACAGTGGTTTGAACACGATGAAGATTTTTCGGCACACTATTTTTTAGAAACAAGAGGCGTAGTGAACCAAGGCATTTTTGGGAAAATCATCTCATTATGGATGCTCTTAAAAGCGACTTTTAAAGCGATGCATTATCTGCGCAAGCATCAGGCAAAAGTAGTTTTTTCTGTAGGAGGTTTTTCTGCAGCAGCGACAGCATTTGCCGCAAAAATACTTAGAATTCCTTTGGTGATCCACGAGCAAAATGCTGCCTTGGGATCGCTCAATCGATCGCTCAAACCGTATGCAAAAGCATTTATCTCTTCCTATTTGGAAGAAAGTCCGATCAAAGCTTACCCTATCAAGCAAGTCTTTTTTGACAATGCCCATCTGAGAAAAGATGTCAAAACAATCATTTTTTTGGGAGGCTCACAAGGGGCAAAAGCGATTAATGCTTTAGCATTGCAGATCGCACCAGAACTGAAAAAAAGAGGAATAAAGATCATTCATCAAGCCGGTGAAAAACACATCGATGAGGTTCAAAAAGCGTATGCCGAACTAGGGATAGAAGCCGAAGTATTTGGATTTACGGATAAGTTGACTTTTTACATGAATCAAGCCGATCTTGCCATCGCACGCTCAGGTGCATCTACATTGTGGGAACTTTGTGCTTCTGCTGTCCCTGCGCTTTTTGTCCCTTATCCTTATGCTGCAGGAGATCATCAGTACTATAATGCAAAATTTTTGGTAGACAAAAATCTAGCTTGGATTATGCGTGAAGAGGAGATTGTGATAGACAAAGTGATCACATTATTGGATGAAGATCTTGAAGCTAAAAGTGGATGGTTGATGGAGATGACCCAGAAGGATGGAAGCGAAAAGATCGCTGCACTTTTAAAAAGCGTCTAGAGCTTTACTTTAGGGCTTTACCTTCAAATAACCACATTTTAGATAAAATACTTCAATTTTACACAAACACTATTTCAGGACTATTTTTATGGATATTAGAAAATCATTTTTAGACTTTTTTCAAAGCAAAGGGCATGAACTTATCGAAAGTTCACGGCTGGTGCCCGATGATGCAACGTTGATGTTTACCAATGCAGGTATGGTGCAGTTTAAAAACATCTTTACGGGAGAAGCACCCATTCCTGCTACACCACGTGCGACATCTTCTCAAACCTGCATCAGAGCAGGGGGGAAACATAACGATCTTGATAATGTCGGGTATACGGCACGTCACCATACATTTTTTGAGATGTTGGGAAATTTTTCTTTTGCAGATTATTTCAAAGAAGAAGCGATCGCTTATGCGTGGGAGTTTGTCACCGGTAAAAACTATCTAAACCTTCCTGCAGAGAAACTATGGGTCACTGTGCATGAAAATGATGATGAAGCTGAAGAGATGTGGAAAAAACACATCGCAGCGGATCGCATCATGCGTTTTGGGGATAAAGATAATTTTTGGCAGATGGGCGACACTGGTCCTTGCGGCCCTTGTTCCGAGATTTTTTATGATCAAGGTGAAGAACATTTTAATACGCCAGAAGACAAGATGGGCGGAGATGGTGATCGGTTTTTAGAGATTTGGAACCTTGTATTTATGCAATACTATCGCGATGAAACCGGAGCACTCTCTCCCCTTCCAAAACCAAGTATCGATACTGGTATGGGACTTGAAAGGGTTGTGGCGATCAAAGAAGGGAAGCTCAACAACTACCACTCTTCACTCTTCATGCCATTTTTGAACAAAATCGGTGAACTTGTCGGAAGACCTTATGTGTATGAAGCAGCAGATTCTGCTTCTTATCGTGTGATCGCCGACCATTTACGTTCATGTTCCTTCTTGCTTGCTCAGGGGGTGAATTTTGACAAAGAGGGGAGAGGGTATGTTCTCAGACGTATCATGCGTCGAGCGATCCGTCATGGGTATTTGCTGGGACTGCGCGAACCTTTTATGCACCGTTTGGTCGATACGCTTGTTGAGGTGATGGGGAAACAGTATGATTATCTTTCTGTGCGTGCAGAAGCGATCAAAACAGCGATGAAGATGGAAGAGGAACGTTTCTTTGAAACGATCGATGCGGGGATCAAGCTTTTTAGTGAAGAGTTGGAAAATACTTCGGATGTGTTTAACGGTGAAGTAGCATTTAAGCTTTATGATACGTATGGTTTCCCGCTGGATCTTACAGAAGATATGCTTCGTGAGAAAAATATCAAGCTTGATTTTGATGCTTTTGATGCCAAGATGGAAGCACAAAAGGCACAATCTAAAGCAAATTGGAAAGGGACGGGGGATGCTGCTGAAACAGGTGACTTTAAATCGCTCAAAGAGAAATTTGGTACGAATGTATTTGTAGGGTACACAGAACATACTGTGCAAGCAAAAGTGTTGGCACTCTTAGACGAGCATTTTAAAGAGGTGACGGCTATCGATGGAGCGGGTTGGGTATTGTTAGATCAAACACCATTTTATGCCGAATCTGGTGGACAAACTGGAGACAGAGGGACACTCAACAAGACGATCAAAGTGCTTGATACCAGAAAATTTTTAGAGATGAATCTTTCAGAAGTCAAAGGCAAACTAAGTGTGGGGGAAGTCGTCGAGGCAGTGGTCGATAGCCGTAGAGCGGAGATCGAAAAGCACCACTCTGCGACCCACTTGCTTCATGCAGGACTGAGAGAAATTTTAGGAGACCATGTAGCGCAAGCAGGGTCTCTCAATGATGATAAGAGATTGCGTTTTGACTTTTCACATCCTCAGGCGATGAGTGAAAAAGAGATCGCACAAGTAGAAGCATGGGTGAATGAAAAGATCTCTAACGCGACACCAAAGCTTACCCGTGAGATGTCAATGGATGCGGCGAAAGAAGCTGGTGCGATGGCTCTCTTTGGGGAAAAGTACGGCAGTGAAGTGCGTGTGGTGAGTTTTGGTGATGATTCGATCGAGTTGTGCGGGGGAACGCATGTCGACAACACCGCCCAGATCGGTCTTTTTATGATCACCAAAGAGAGTGGTGTCAGTGCCGGAGTGAGACGTATCGAAGCGGTTTGCGGCAATGCGGCGAGAGAAGCAGTGAATCAACTTAGAGAAGAGTTAAACAGCATCAAAACAGAACTTAAAAATCAAAATCCAATCGCAGGGATCACGAAACTTAAAGAGCAAATTAAGGCACTCAAAGGTGAATTGGCTTCTGCTTTGAGCAGCACCCAAAAAGAGTTAAATGCAGTGCAAGTGAATGGCATCAATGTGATCATCGAAGAGGTTGAAAATGGTGATATCAAAGCGATGATCGATGAAGTGAAGAATAAATACGATTCAGTTGCAATCATGCTTTTTATGAAAAAAGATGACAAGGTTCTTTTGGCTGCGGGTTCTAAAAATACACCGATCAAAGCGGGTGATTGGATCAAAACGATCGCTCCTATCGTCGGGGGTGGCGGTGGCGGTCGCCCTGATTTTGCGCAAGCAGGGGGTAAAGATCCTTCACAGATCGTCACAGCACTAGAAGAAGCAAAGGTTTATGTGAGTGAGATCTTAGAGGGAGGAAACTAACGTGCAGTCACTTTTTGCCCAGTATGGAGATGTGATCGTTTGGTTGCATGTAGTTTCTGCATTCGTCTGGGTAGGGGGTATGATAGCCATACGTTTCGCAGTCCATCCGATGATGCAGCAGGTGGAGGATCCTAAGGTAAAACTTGGCATCACGCTAAAGATCATGCGACGGTTTTTTCACTTGGTTATCCCCTTTATCCTTATCATTCTTGTGACAGCTATTGCAATGGTTTTGGCTACAGAATCTACATCCATTGCGCATATCAAAGAGGGGATTTGGATGGTGATGACGGCGAACTTTATGTTGATCTATCTCAAGCGGCATAAAGGGCAAAAAGCGTTTGATGCTGGTGATTTGGCACTGGCAAAAGCATCCGTTTCGCTGATTCCAAACCTACTACTTCCAATCAACATCCTTTTAGGTTTAGTCGCACTTTGGCTAGGGATAACCCTTAGAGGGCTATAATGATTTGTCTCTGTTCTTCTTCTGAAAGCAGGGCCTTGTTGCTTCAGAAATTTGGTGTTGATTTTGTCCAAAAAGTCGCGGACTATGATGAAGAACAGATCACAACGTCAGTGGCTAAAGATTTTGTTTATACGGCAAGCAAAGGGAAACTCGAAGCTGCTATCAAAGAATTTGGGCTTGACATACCGCTTTTATGCGCCGATACAGTCATCTCCGCAGTTGATGGAACGATCTTGAGAAAACCTAAAAACATTGAAGATGCAAGACGCATTTTAACGCTGCAAAGTGATACGACGATTTCGATCATCTCTTCGGTCCATTACAGATCGAAAGCACTTTTGTTTTCTGATATTTCTGCGACACACTATCGTTTCGCGAAGTTTGATCCCGAAGAGATGGAAGCATATTTGCAAAGTGGTTTGTGGGAAGGTAAAGCGGGTGGATGCATGGTGGAAGGATTTTGTAAAAAGTATATTCGATCCGTTGATGGGTATGAAAGTACAGCGATGGGATTGCAAGTAGAAATGATTTTACCATGGATAAATAGAGGAGAGTGAAGATGTATCAAGAGGAGTTAAAAGCACTGAAAAAAGCGGGACGTTTTAGAGAACGGAAACTTTTTGATGATCGCTTAGAGGATCTCGCTTCTAATGACTATCTTGGTCTCTCTCACAATAAAAAGCAATTCAATAAAGCGGTAAAACTAGTCAAAAAATATGAGACGTTAAGTTCCAAAGCGAGTATGTTGGTGAATGGGTATCATCCGATACACCGACTTTTTGAGATGGAGATGGCAGAGCAGAATGGTTTTGAAGAGGGGATGGTCGTCGGTTCCGGTTTTTTGGCAAATATGGCACTGATAGAGGCGTTGGTGCGTAAAGGGGATATGCTCTTTATGGATGAGGAGTATCACGCTTCAGGCGTGATGGCATCTCAGCTTTTGGGTGATAGAGTCGTGACATTTGCCCACAATGATGTTGAAGATCTAAAGGCAAAATTGGCATCCCATCCTGCGAAACGGCAGATCATCGCTGTAGAAGGGGTTTACTCTATGGGGGGCGATCTTTGTAAAAAAGAGATATTTGATATTGCAGAGGAAGCAAAGGCGCTACTCATTGTGGATGAAGCGCATAGTGCAGGGGTGTTGGGTGAAAATCTTTTGGGTATTTTTGAACATTATGGTATCCGCATTACAAAACGACTTATCAAAATGGGGACATTGGGGAAAGCGTATGGCTCTTACGGTGCGTATATCTTGGCGTCTAAAAATGTGATCAGTTTTTTAGAAAATAGGGCAAAACCGATCATTTATTCGACAGCCCCTTCCGTGTTTGATACGGCTTTGGCACTGGTCAACATGAAGCATATTCGTAAAAAAGCTTCTTTTTACAGAGAGAAGATTAAAGAGCGTCAAGCAGCGGTGCAAAAACAACTTGGTATCGTAACGCAAAGTCTTATCGTACCACTAGAGATGCCAAGCAATGAACATGCACTTTATATACAAAAAGGGTTGATGGCGCAAGGGTATCTGGTGGGAGCGATACGTCAGCCAACGGTGAAGCAGCCGATTGTGAGAGTCATACTCAATGTCGGTGTATCAGCGCAAAAAATTCAGCATGCATTGGCACTCATTAGTCATAACACGGTACAATAAACAAAAATAATAACAAAGGTTTTGTGTGTTTAATAGTTTAATCAAAGGTTCTATTATCTTGGTGATGATGTTTGTAGTTGCTTTGACTGCAGCATTTATCTATGCGTATGAAGAGATCTCTTTGGATGCGGATAAATTGATCAACTATAAACCAGAAATCTCCTCTGTCGTGTATGACAGAAACGGTGAGATGCTTGCGTACGTGTTTAAAGACCAGCACCGTTTGTATGCAAAATATGCGGAGATCCCAGGATTTTTGATCGAGGCGCTTGTCGCGATGGAAGATACGCAGTTTTTTGAACACGATGGGGTCAATCCAGATGCGATCTTGAGAGCCATCATTAAAGATATTCAAGCGGGATCTTTTGTAGAGGGAGGAAGTACCCTTACCCAACAGCTGATCAAAAACAAAGTCCTTTCCAATGAAAAAAAAGTAGCACGTAAGATCAAAGAAGCCATCCTTGCTCTCAAAATAGAAGATGAGCTGACCAAAGAAGAGATTTTGGAACGCTATCTGAATGAAATTTCGTATGGCAATAACTATTTTGGCATCAAAACGGCAGCAAAAGGGTATTTTCATAAAGAGTTGCATGAATTGACACTCAAAGAATCGGCTATTTTGGTCGGTTTGCCAAATGCACCAAGTTTTTATAATCCAATCAAGCATTATAAAAGAGCGTTAGACCGTGCCAATAATGTCCTTTATCGAATGACAAGTATCGGTTGGATTACCCAAGAAGATTACCTTAAAGGGGTCAAAGAGTCCCCTGTAGTTCACAATACAACACTGACGCAAAATATCGCGCCGGAGATTGTCGATGAGGTGTTGAGACGGTTTAAAGGTAAATTGGGAGATATCCGCACGGGGGGATATGAGATTTATACTACCATAGACATGAAGCAGCAGCGTATCGCCAAAGAGGCGATCGCTACGACTTATAGTGAAATTCTCAAAAGATACAAAGAGGATGCGAACACTTCCACCATCAATATGGGATTTGTTTCTGTCGACAGTAAAACAGGCGATATCTTGACGATGGTAGGCGGGGTGGATTATGAAAAATCTTCTTTTAACCGTGTCACTCAATCGACACGTCAGCCTGGATCTTCTTTTAAACCGTTTATCTACCAGACTGCACTTGATATGGGGTACAATCCCGCGACACCGTTGACCGATCTCGCACGAACCTTTCAATATATGAAAGATGGAAAGCCCGAGATTTGGTCTCCAAAAAATTATGAGAGTGATTTCCAAGGGTTTATGCCTTTAAGGGAAGCGTTGGTGCATTCACGCAACCTTGCAACAATCAACTTGGTTTCAGACATCGGGGTAGGGACGATTCGTAAACGACTCGAGTTTCTGGATGTGCCACATATACCGAGAGATATGTCGATCGCTTTGGGTAACCTTGGGTTGAGTCCGATCAAAATGGCACAAATTTTTTCTGTATTTGCCAACGAAGGGCATATGATCGAACCGAGACTGGTGAGCAAGATCATTTCGAAAGAGGGAGCGGTCATTTATGAAACGAGCCAAAAAGAGATCGAAAATTTTACGACGCCAGAACAAGCTTTTTTGATGACGGACATTCTTCAAGATGTTGTGCAACGCGGTACGGGAAGACGCGCGCATGTAGACGGGATACAACTCGCTGGGAAAACTGGAACAACAAACAATAACATCGATGCATGGTTCTGTGGATATTCGCCAACGATAGAAACGATCGTGTGGGTGGGTAGAGACGATAATACCCGCATAGGGACATTGGCTACAGGCGGTGCGATGGCAGCGCCGGCTTTTGCGTATTATTATAAAAAACTGTTAGAGCTCTACCCAGAAACTAAGCGTACATTTGATGTGCCTGAAGGGATATTTAGAGGAACATACAAGGGGAGACCTGAGATCTATACGGCACATTCTCCGCTTCCAGTAAGTCAAAAAGTGAATGTTTCGACGACCCAAGATCAGTTTTTAGAAAATGAAACGGAGATTCTTGAAGATGTCAATACGGAGAATGATCCAAGATTCGCACCTTCTATGAACCTAGATGAAGCTTCTGAAAATAACAGTGAAGAAGATGATCCGCTTCATCCTAAACAAAAAATCCCTCTCGCCCCTGCAACAGACGACAGCGGAACGATGTTTTAAGATTTTTGGACTGCAATGCGGTCTAAATTTTGGGATGGTTTGCAACCCTAAAAACTTTTTCATAGTGAAATAGAATGATATGTAAAAAAAATACTAAAATATTTACGTATAATGTATGATATGTCAAAAAAAGTGAGAATTTTTGACATATCATGCGATAAAAATAATGGAGTTCTATAGATGAAAGAGTTTATACCAAATAAATTACCAATCAAAAAAGATATAGAAACTAAAGAGATTTTAAGAGCCAAAGTCTATCAATTCTAATTATACGCATTTAGTAAAATATATTTGTAACATTTTAAACATCAAGAAGTAATTTGCAATTTTTTACAGTCTAATTGATGATCTTTTAACTTATCCTCCTTAGAACTCGCAGTCAAATCATTGCCATAAAAGAAACACTTCTTAAAACCTTTATCATCATTGTATATCATCTTCCAGAACGCATCAGGAACAGAAATTTGATTTGTACCAATGCGATGAGGATGGTTTCCATAGACAATGCCATTGATCACATTTACCGTGCCTAACTGTGTTGCGACTAATCTTTCATATTTCTCTGCTTTAATCCATAATCTACGATTGACTGTGGGGGACTGTGGAACTACGTTGATCATAGAGTAAGTTTTACGCATCGCTTTGATGTTATGATCAAATGACGCATCCGATGCCATGTGTCCTCTATCGTATCCACTTTTTGTGTAATCTCTTGTGTGAGAACGATACTGTTTGGGTACATTCTTTTCGGTGTAGAACTTGCCTCTTTTTTTAATATTGGCTTGATTGACAGATGCACCATCAAGCGTATACGCGATGAACTTGCTGCCTTTTAAATGATAGTCATAACACGCAGTATAGACTTGTTTATCGATGATTTGGTCGCACTTTGAGTTGTTGATGAAGTCTGTGAATTCTGTGGCGTAAGAGAATGATGCAAAGAGGAGAATAGATAGCATATTTTTCATGGATGCAATTATACATATATTACAAAAATATTACAAAAATCTAACATAAAAATTACATCGGTTTGATACACTAATGCATGATTTTAGTAAAACGAGGAAGCAAGATGAATTTTTTATGGACGGTATTATCGATTTTGACTGTTTTAAGTGCGTCAGAGGTTGATGAACTGCAAAAGAAGTGTGATGGTGGAGATCGTAATGGTTGTTTTGATTTGGGGGTGATATATGACAATGGACAAGGTCTCAAACAAAATTACTTTAAAGCAGCAGAATTCTATCAAAAATCGTGCAAGAGAGGAGACGCTAGAGGTTGCTTTAATTTAGGCGCGAGTTATGAAAATGGAAAAGGTATTTATCAAAGTGATGAAAAAGCATTAAAATTTTATGGCAAAGCGTGTGACTTGGAGGATTCACTTGGATGTGAAAATTATATAAGACTTAATAAAGAGATGAAGAATTAGTGCGCATGTGGTAGAAATATTATTTGTACTCAGAGATAAGCCTTCGGAGTATCCGTCCGAAGGCTTAGTTGTTAGCAAGAGTATGTAGTAATATACTCGTATGCTGTTGGTCTTCCTTCATCTGGCCAGATTTGTCTTTCAAACTGGTAGTGTTGGAAGGTATCGATGAATTCTTGTGTAAATACAGGTTTTAAGAAATCATTGTCTGCGATGAGTGCTTCTACCGCTTCTCTTAATGTGTGCGGCATTTGAGGGATTTTCTTCTCTCTGATCTCATCCAAGCTAAGCTCGAAAAGGTCGATATCCATCGGTCCAACCATCTCATACCCACCTTTTTTAATCCCATCGATTCCTGCCATAAGCAATGCAGAGAATGCAAGATAAGGACAAGCTGTTGAGTCAGGGAATCTTGTCTCAATTCTTACTGCCGGCTCGCTCGCACCATAAGGGATACGACAAGAAGCAGAACGGTTTTGGCTAGAGTAAGTTAAAATACTTGGTGCTTCAAATCCTGGTAAAAGTCTTTTATAAGAGTTTGTACTAGGGTTAGTAATCGCAGATACTGCATGCGCATGTTTGAAAATACCGCTAAGGTAGTCAAGTGCCGTTTTACTTAAGTTACCATATGCACCTTGTGTGTAGAAAAGGTTTTTACCCTCTTTCCAGATAGATTGGTGTACGTGCATTCCGTTACCGTTGTCACCGTAAAGTGGTTTTGGCATAAATGTCGCTGTTTTACCATTGAGGTGCGCTACCATTTTCACCACATATTTATATTTTTGGACGTTATCTGCTGCTTCGATGAGGGTGCCGAATTTGATACCGATCTCACCTTGACCTTGTGCCACTTCGTGGTGACCAAGCACTACTTCCAAACCGACTTCTTCAAGTACATGCATCATCTCTGCACGCAAATCTACCATAGAATCTGTTGGCATTACCGGGAAGTAACCACCCTTTGTCCCTGGTCTGTGACCCATGTTTCCATGCTCATATTTGGTGTCGTAGTTCCATCCACCTTCTTCAGTGTCTACTTTGTAGTACGATGAGTTGATGTTGTCTCTAAATTCAACGTTATCAAACACAAAAAATTCATTTTCAGGACCAAAATAGGCAACATCACCGATGTTTGCTTCATCAAGATACTTCAGAGCACTTTTCGCGATACTTCTTGGGCATTTTTCATACATTTGATTTTTATAGATATCGTAAACATCACAAATCACGATGACAGTGCTGTCTGCTGTAAAAGGGTCTAAAAATGCAGTTTCAACATCTGGCTTAAGAAGCATATCTGATTTGTTGATCGGCTGCCATGCATCGATAGATGAACCGTCAAACGGAAGACCATTTTCTAGCATTCCTTCGTTGACTGCATGCAATCTGTAGCTGATATGATGCCATGTCCCTTTGATATCTGTAAATCTAAAGTCAACAAATTCTACTTCATTCTCTTCGCAAAATTTGTAAAACTCACTCACGTTATTGACAAACTTACCCATGTAACTCTCCTAAAATTAAAATTATTCCATCATTGTACCGACATATCAATTAGTTATTTCAATGATTTGTGATTAAAATTTAACCAATTTTCTATCGCGGTCTTTAAAAGTAGCTGCTTTGGTGTATCCGATGTCTTTTGCAAGGGCGACTGCAAGGTCGTATGAGAACCCTACCTGTTCTACAGCGTGGGCATCCGAAGCAAACGTGATAGGGATATCAAGTGCGTACGCCTCTTCGAGCAGTTCCCTTGAAGGGTAAAGCTCCCCTATGGGTTTTCGGACACCCGAAGTGTTGATCTCTAAAACCATATCGGATTTTTTGATAGCCAGAAGGGCATCTTTGGCTAAAATTCTCACATCTTTTTTTGGGAGAAATTTAAATACTTTGATGAGGTCAAGGTGCCCTACGATATC